>NZ_LZJM01000310.1:0-42430 GCF_001667665.1 Mycobacterium sp. E342 | reverse complement strand
ATTTGGGCATCTTCGAGGCTCATATCTTCATGCGCGAAATATGCGCACGTGTAGGCCATCGTCGGGTCTAGAAACAACGCGAAGAATTCATCCGAGACGTCGTAGATCGACTGCGATTCCTCGTAAAATGGCTCCAACGTCGTCATGCCCGCTCCATCCTTTTGGCTCACTGTTGAACGCGAGAATGATAACGGACGGGCGGGGCGTTCGCCCGCAAGGGCCTGGGGCTGTCAGTAGGTGTAGAAGCCCTGGCCGGCTTTCTTGCCCAGCCGGCCCGCCTCCACCATGCGCAGCAACAGCGGCGGCGGGCCGTATTGCGGTTCCTTGAATTCCTCGAACATCTTGTCCGCGATCAGCTTCAGGGTGTCCAGGCCCACCAGGTCGGACAGCCGCAGCGGGCCCATCGGGTGCGACAGCCCGGCGACGACGGCCTTGTCGACGTCCTCGATGGTGGCGAAACCGGCCTCCACCATCCGAATCGCCGACAGCAGGTAGGGAACCAGCAGCGCGTTGACCACAAAGCCGGACCGGTCCGAGCAGCGCACCACCTGCTTGCCGAGGACGGCGCTCGCGAATTCCTCGGTGCGCGCGGCGGCGGCCTCGTCGGTGACCAGCGTGCTGACCAACTCGACCAGCGGCAGCACCGGCACGGGGTTGAAGAAGTGCAGGCCCAGCACCCGTTGCGGGTTCTTGGTGGCCGCGGCGATCTTCATGATCGGAATGCTGGAGGTGTTGGACGCCAGGACGGCGTGGGGGTCGCTGATGGCGCGGTCGAGTTCGGCGAAGATGTCCGCCTTGACGGCCTCGTCCTCGATGATCGCCTCGATGACCAGTTGGCGGTCGGCGAGGTCCTTCAGGTCGGTGGTGAAGGTGAGCTTGCTCAGCGCGCGATCGCGCTCGCGCTCGGTGACCTTGCCCGCGCTGACGCCGCGCTCCAGGGACTTCACGATGCGGTTGCGTCCGGCCGTGATCAGGGCGTCGGTGGTCTCGAACACCGTCACGTCGACACCGGCGCGCACCGAGACCTCGGCGATGCCGGATCCCATCTGGCCTGCCCCGACAACCCCTACCCGCTCAATCGCTGCGTCGCTCACTGTCATCTCTTTCGGCGTCGTATCGTCTTGCACCGCAATAGGCCCCGCCCAGGTTTGGCTGGGCGGGGCCTACGCTACTTCATCGCCGAACAGGCGCGGAATCGCGTCAACTGGGCCGCAGGAGACCGATCCCGCGCCTGCTCAGCACCCCTCAGTGACTCGGGGCCTCAGTGACTCAAGGCCTTTCGGTTTCACTTCGTCCTCGCGGGCCAGGCCCGCTCGTCCTCAGTGACTCAAGCCTCTCGGTTTCACTTCGTCCTCGCGGGCCAGGCCCGCTCGTCCTCAGTGAAACTGACCCTCTTCGGTGGAGCCGGTCAGCGCCGTGGTCGACGAGGTGGGGTCGACCGTGGTGGCGATGCGGTCGAAGTAACCCGCACCGACCTCGCGCTGGTGCTTCGTCGCGGTGTAGCCGCGCTCCTCGGCGTCGAACTCGCGCTCCTGCAGCTCGACGTAGGCGCTCATCTGGTTGCGGGCGTAGCCGTAGGCCAGATCGAACATCGAGTAGTTCAGCGCGTGGAAGCCGGCCAGCGTGATGAACTGGAACTTGAATCCCATTGCGCCGAGCTCTTTCTGGAACTTCGCGATGGTCGCGTCGTCCAGGTGCTTCTTCCAGTTGAACGACGGCGAGCAGTTGTAGGCCAGCATCTGGTCGGGGAACTCGGCCTTGACGCCCTCGGCGAACTTGGCCGCGAGCTCCAGGTCCGGGGTGCCGGTCTCCATCCAGATCAGGTCGGAGTACGGCGCGTAGGCCTTCGCCCGGGCGATGCAGGGCTCGAGCCCGTTCTTGACCCGGTAGAAGCCCTCCTTGGTCCGCTCACCGGTGATGAACGGCTGGTCGCGCTCGTCGACGTCGGACGTGATCAGTGTCGCCGCCTCCGCGTCGGTACGGGCGATCACGACCGTCGGCACGTCGGAGACGTCGGCGGCCAGACGCGCCGAGGTCAGGGTGCGGATGTGCTGCTGAGTCGGGATCAGGACCTTGCCACCGAGGTGGCCGCACTTCTTCTCCGAAGCGAGCTGGTCTTCCCAGTGCGACCCCGCGACGCCGGCGGCGATCATCGCCTTCTGGAGTTCGTACACATTGAGAGCGCCACCGAAGCCGGCCTCGCCGTCGGCGACAATCGGGGCCAGCCAGTTTTCGACCGAGGTGTCGCCCTCGACCTTGGCGATCTGGTCGGCGCGCAGCAGCGCGTTGTTGATCCGGCGAACGACCTGCGGCACCGAGTTGGCGGGGTACAGGCTCTGGTCGGGGTAGGTGTGGCCCGACAGGTTGGCGTCACCGGCGACCTGCCAGCCCGACAGGTAGATGGCCTTGAGGCCGGCGCGGACCTGCTGGACGGCCATGTTGCCGGTCAGCGCGCCCAGCGCGTTGACGAACTCGAGTTCGTGCAACTGGTTCCAGAGCACCTCGGCGCCGCGGCGGGCCAGGGTGTTCTCCTCGACCACGCTGCCCTGCAGGGCGACGACGTCCTCGGCGCTGTAGGTGCGGGTGACACCTTTCCAACGCGGGTTGGTGTCCCAGTCCTTCTGGATCTCTTCGGCGCTCTTGGGGGTGCCAACGGCAGACATTGCGCATGCTCCTTAACGATCTTCACTGCTGAGGTTGATGAACGCTTCACCGGCGGTAGCTAGCGGCTCAACTTCGCTGGTGTGCTAACTCGAAGATGGCACAGCCTGACCATGCATTTCCACCCATTTCATTTGCCAATTTCGGCAACGACTCGACGCCAATTAGCAAATCTTGCAAAGATGAACGGCAACTGAACCGTTTCAGAATCTACTGGCCGGTAACCAGAATCCGCAGGTCAGCCGGTGAATTAACGGGACGCTTGTCCGGTTAGAGGTTGAACAGCGCAGCGACGGCTTTGGTCTCTTCGCCGACCGCGTATGTGAGCGTTGTAACAGGCCGATCGACGAGCCCGGGACCGAACTGTTCGGTCGATCCGGCGGGATGGAGGTGCGAGATGATCTCCAGTTTGTCGCCGAGCGCCACGGGCGCCTCGTGCTCGATCGTGATGCGCAGCGGCCGCGCCATCAGGGCCAGGTGAGACGCCAGGTAGTCCTCGACGACGCTCCAGTACACCGAGTTGTTCATGTGGTCGAACAGGTCGATGTCGGTGACCCGCACGGGAAATTCGTGGATCTCCACCGCGTCGTCGCGGCTGCCGGGCTTGAGGTAGCCCTTCCACCGCAGCCGGTCGACCGACGTCGTCTTGTGCAGTCCCGCCAGGAAGTCGTCGGAGATGCGCGACGGCATCTGGGTCTCCCGGTTGATGTTGATCCAGAACGCCTCGGACTCGATCAGCCCGCCCTTGCGTCCGTCGACGCGGACCCGCATCTCACACCACCGGTTGGAGGTGCCCGAACACCACCGCCGGCACCGCAGCATGTCCTGGAACTCGATCGGGCGGAGCAGGTCGACCATGGTGCGCCGGACGATCCACAGCGGGTGCGTCTCCTCGAAACCCATCTCCCGCAGCTGGTCCTGGCCGATGTCCTGGATGTGCCGCGCGGCCGCATCCAGCCGCAGCCGGCCCGTGCGGTCGATGTCGGCCACCCGCAGCGGCCACTCGCGATCGAACACGTCGGGGTGACCGTCGGGCACCGGCATGAGTTCTTTGTCCAGGCTCACGGCTCCGCTCCCCATTTCCTCCTTGTGCGCGCCCCGCGCTCAGCGCCCCGGGGCCTCCGTTGCGAATCATGCCAACGACCTGGGCCAAAAACCAATCGCGACGCGATCGCGGCTAGTGCGAACTCTGCCAACTTCCGCTTAGCAGCGCCGGTACCCTGGGTGAGGTGTCCAAGACGTTCGTGGGCTCCCGGGTCCGCCAGCTGCGCAGCGAGCGCGGGTTCTCGCAGGCCGCCCTGGCGCAGATGCTGGAGATCTCGCCGAGCTACCTCAACCAGATCGAGCACGACGTCCGCCCCCTGACGGTGGCGGTGCTGCTGCGGATCACCGAGGTGTTCGGCGTGGACGCGACCTTCTTCGCGCCCCAGGACGACACCCGGCTGGTCGCCGAGCTGCGCGAGGTCACCATGGACCGCGACCTGGACATCGACGTCGACCCGACCGAGGTGGCCGAGATGGTCAGCGCGCACCCCACCCTGGCCCGGGCGGTGGTCAACCTGCACCGGCGCTACCGGATCACCACGGCGCAACTGGCCGCGGCCACCGAGGAGCGGTACTCCGACGGCAGCGGCACCGGTTCGATCACCATGCCGCACGAAGAGGTGCGCGACTACTTCTACCAACGCCAGAACTACCTGCACGAGCTGGACACGGCCGCCGAGGACCTGACGATCCAGATGCGGCTGCACCACGGCGACCTGGCCCGCGAGCTCAATCGCCGGCTGACCGAGGTGCACGGGGTGCACATCAACAGGCGCATCGATCTCGGCGACACGGTGCTGCACCGGTATGACCGCGCAACCAAGACGCTGGAGATCAGCAACCACCTGTCGCTGGGGCAGCAGGTCTTCAAGATGGCCGCCGAATTGGCCTACCTCGAATACGGCGACCTGATCGACGCGCTGGTCGAGGAGGGCAAATTCACCAGCGAGGAGTCGCACACGCTGGCCCGGCTCGGGCTGGCCAACTACTTCGCCGCGGCCGCGGTGCTGCCCTATCGCCAATTCCACGACGTGTCGGAGAATTTCCGCTACGACGTGGAGCGGTTGTCCTCGTTCTATTCGGTGAGCTACGAGACCATCGCGCACCGGCTTTCGACGATGCAACGGCCGTCGATGCGCGGGGTGCCGTTCTCGTTCGTCCGGGTGGACCGGGCCGGCAACATGTCAAAGCGCCAGTCCGCCACCGGTTTTCACTTCTCCTCCAGCGGCGGCACCTGCCCGCTGTGGAACGTGTACGAGACGTTCGCCAACCCGGGCAAGATCCTGGTCCAGATCGCCCAGATGCCCGACGGCCGCAACTACATGTGGGTGGCCCGCACGGTGGAGCGCCGCGCCGCCCGGTATGGTCAGCCGGGTAAAACCTTCGCGATCGGGCTGGGCTGCGAGCTTCGCCACGCGCACCGGCTGGTCTACTCGGAAGGACTCGACGTCTCGGGGGATTCAGGAACAGTGGCCACACCGATCGGCGCGGGCTGCCGGGTCTGCGAACGTGACAACTGCCCGCAGCGGGCGTTCCCGGCCCTGGGGCGCGCGCTGGATCTCGACGAGCACCGCAGCACCGTCTCCCCGTACCTGGTGAAGCAACCGTGACCGGGCCGCAAGAGGGCCGCATCCCGTCGGGACGGTTCCGCGAACTGGGCCCGGTCAACTGGGTGCTGGCGAAGCTGGCCGCGCGCACGGTCCGGGCACCCGAGATGCACCTGTTCACCACGCTGGGCCAGCACCGGTTGCTGTTCCTGGCGTGGAGCATCTACAGCGGCCGCGTCCTGCGCGGCCGGCTGCCGGCGGTCGACACCGAGCTGGTGATCCTGCGGGTCGCGCATGTGCGCGCCTGCGAATACGAGCTGCAGCATCATCGCCGGATGGCCGCCAAGCAGGGCCTGAACGCGGATCTGCAGGCCGCGATCTTCGCGTGGCCCGAGCGGCTGGACCGGGTCGAAGCGCGTCTGACCGTGCGGCAGCAGGCGCTGCTGGCGGCGACGGACGAGTTCATCAAGGACCGCACCGTCACCGACGCCACCTGGCAGCAGCTCGCCGAGCACCTCGACCGGCGTCAGCTGATCGAATTCTGTTTGCTGGCAAGCCAATACGACGGGCTGGCCGCCACGATGGCGGCGCTGGACATCCCGCTGGACAACCCGCGCTAGCCCGCGGTCAGAGGTAGACGTTGGCGAACACGGCCAGCGTCAGCAACAGCGGCGGCACGGACAGCGCGAACCCGAACCCCGACCAGGCATACTTGCGGCGCCGGCGCAGCAGCGACGCCCACGTCGTGGCGCAGACGGCCAGGGCAAGCGAGAGGAGCAGCACCGTGGGCGCCCACCTGCCTACCGCCGCGTTGTCGTCGGCGATCGAAAATGCGGCCAGCCACAGGACATAGCCCGCGGCCAGCCCGCCGACGGCCCCCACAACGACGTCGCTGCGCACGCGGCCTCAGAAGTTGATCATGTGGCCGACCAGGCCGTGGAAGCACTCCTGCATCGCCTCGGACAGGGTCGGGTGGGTGTGCACGTTGCGCGCCAGTTCCGTGGCGGTCAGGTCCCACTTCTGCGCCAGCGTCAGCTCGGGCAGCAGCTCGGACACGTCGGGGCCGATCAGGTGTCCGCCCAGCAGCTCGAGGTGCTTGGCGTCGGCGACCAGCTTGACGAAGCCGGTCGTGTCGCCCAGGCCGTGGGCCTTGCCGTTGGCGGTGAACGGGAATTTGGTCACCACGACGTCGTAGCCTTCGTCGCGGGCCTGCTGTTCGGTCAGCCCGAAGCTGGCCACTTGGGGCTGGCAGAACGTCGCCCGCGGCAGCATCCGGTAGTCGCCGAGCGCCAAAGTCTCTGCGCCGGCGATGGTTTCGGCCGCCACCACGCCCATGGCCTCGGCCACGTGGGCCAGCATCAGCTTTCCGGTGACGTCGCCGATGGCGTAGATGTGCGGGACGCTGGTGATCATGTAGTCGTTGATGCCGATGGCCTTGCGGTCGGTCAGCGCGACCCCGGTCTTCTCCAGGCCGTAACCCTCCACGTTGGGCGCGAAACCGATGGCCTGCAACACTTTCGCGGCCTTGATCTCCTCCGTGTTGCCGTCCTTGCTGACGGCGACGGTGACCTCGGTGCCGCTGTCATTTATGGACTCGACCTTGGTGCCGGTGAGGATCTTGATGCCCAGCTTCTTGAACTGCTTCTCGATCTCCTTGGAGACGTCGGCGTCCTCGTTGGGCAGCGCGCGCGGCAGAAACTCCACGATGGTCACGTCAACGCCGTAGTTCTTCATGACGTAGCCGAACTCCATGCCGATCGCGCCGGCGCCGGCGATGACGATCGACTCGGGCAGCTCGCGGGACAGGATCTGCTCTTCGTAGGTGACCACGTTGGCCGACAGCGACGTTCCGGGGACCAACCGGGTGCTGCTGCCGGTGGCGATGATGGCGTTGTCGAACGTCACCGTCTCGGTACCACCGTCGTTGAGGTCGACGGACACCGTGTTGGCGTCGGTGAACCGGCCGTAGCCGTGGATCTCGGTGATCTTGTTCTTCTTCATCAGGAAGTGCACGCCCGCCACCCGGCCCTCGGCCACCTTGCGGCTGCGATCGAAGGCGGCGCCGTAGTCGAACGTCGCGTCGCCGCCGATCCCGAAAGTCTTGGCCTCCTTGGTGAAGATATGCACCAGCTCGGCGTTACGCAGCAACGCCTTGGAGGGGATGCAGCCGACGTTGAGGCACACTCCGCCCCAGTACTTCGGCTCGATGATTCCAGTGTTCAGGCCGAGCTGTGCGGCGCGGATGGCTGCGACATATCCGCCGGGACCAGCCCCGAGGACGACGACGTCAAAATGGGTCACGGCCCCTACCCTAGTGGCCGCCCGGGTCGCGCGTTAATACGGAATGAGGCCGACGAGACAGTGACCCACCCGGGCGCAGTGGTAGTACCCGTCCAGCGGCGCCGCGGCGGCCAGGGACGCGAACGGCCCCGACATCACCGCCAGCGACAGCGCGGCGACCAGCGGCCTGCCCTCGACCATCGCCAGCAACACGCCGGCGACCGCGCAGGCCACCACGTAGACCAGGATGACGAACAGCGCCGGGGTCACGTCGGCCGAGTGGTACCACCAATAGAACAGGCCGAACCCGACCACGGCCGCCACGGACCACACACCGAGGACGACCAACAGCAGCTTCCACCACTTGAGGTAGAGGTAGCGCCCGGGAACGGTGACCGGTTGCACCGGCGTGACAGCGGAGTCGGCGCCGGAATCCTCCTCGTCGGCGGCCGGCGCGGGCGTCTCGGGCTCGCCCTTCGCCTCGGAGGGCTCCTCACCGCCGTCTTCGTTCGAGTCCGAGAAGTCCGGCACCCACGACTGCGTCCCCGTGTCCTCGTCGGAATCGGAGAAGTCCGGCACCCACGATTGGGTGCCGGGGCTCGACGGGGTTTCGTCGTCAGCCACGAGCGGTCACCTGCAGGGCGACGAGCACACCGAACCAGCCGGGCGCCAGGGCCAGGACGAACGCGCCCAGCATCGTCACCCAGCGGCGTCCGGAGAACAGGATCGTCACCAGCCCCCCCGCGCTGGGAATCCCGACCACCGATGCCAGGGCGAAGGCCGGGCGGACGCCCGGATGGGCGGCCACGGCGAATCCCACCCCGGCCAGCAACCCGACCGCGGCGCCGATCAGCATGGCCGCGGCCAGTGACCGCGGACGCGGGAGGGGGATCACGATTTCGACATTACTGGGGTCGCCGGGCCGGAGGGCGTGTTCGGAATGCCACGTCCGCCACCACCTCGCCGCGCGCGGAAGGGCGTACGCCGCGTTCGTAATCGGTGCCGGTGATGACCGGCGCCCGCCGCAGCTCGGCCTGTTCGTCGTCGTTGAAGACGCGGCCGCGGGACAGGAACCGCACCCCCTCGGGCGCCTCCAGGCTGAACCCGCCGCCCCGGCCGGGAACAACGTCGATGATCAGCTGCGTGTGCTTCCAGGTCTCGTACTGCGGACCCGAGATCCAGACCGGCACCCCGTCTCCGACGTCGAGCACGCCCAGCAGCACGTCGCGATCACCGACCAGGAAGTCCTCGCGCGGGAAGCACATCGGCGACGAGCCGTCGCAGCAGCCGCCGGACTGATGGAACATCACGGGACCGTGGCGGTCCTCCAGGCGCACCAGCACTTCGGCGGCGCCGGCGGTGATCACGACTCCCGGCGGGGGCCCGGTCTCCATCTAGAAGAATCCCTGCGCCTTCTGGGAGTAAGACACCATCAGGTTCTTGGTCTGCTGGTAGTGGTCGAGCATCATCTTGTGGTTCTCCCGGCCGATGCCGGACTGCTTGTAGCCGCCGAACGCGGCGTGCGCGGGATAGGCGTGATAGCAGTTCACCCACACCCGGCCGGCCTGGATGTCACGCCCGGCCCGGTAGGCGGTGTTGCCGTCGCGGCTCCACACCCCCGCGCCCAGCCCGTAGAGGGTGTCGTTGGCGATCGAGATGGCGTCGTCGTAGTCGGCGAACGACGTCACCGCGACCACCGGGCCAAAGATCTCCTCCTGGAAGATCCGCATCTTGTTGTTGCCGGCGAAGATGGTCGGCTGCATGTAGTAGCCGCCGGACAGATCGCCGCCCAGCTCGGCGCGCTCCCCGCCGCAAAGGACCTTCGCGCCTTCGTTCTTGCCGATCTCGATGTAGGACAACACCTTTTCCAGCTGATCGTTGGATGCTTGCGAGCCCAGCATGGTCTCGGTGTCCAGCGGATCACCTTGGCGCACCGCCTTGGTCCGGATCGCGGCCAGCTCGAGGAACTCGTCGTAGATGTCGGACTGGATCAGGCTGCGCGACGGGCACGTGCACACCTCGCCCTGGTTGAGGGCGAACATGGTGAAGCCCTCGAGCGCCTTGTCCTGGAAGTCGTCCGCCTTGGCCATCACGTCGGAGAAGAAGACGTTGGGGCTCTTGCCCCCGAGTTCGAGGGTGACCGGGATCAGGTTCTGCGACGCGTACTGCATGATCAGTCGCCCGGTGGTGGTCTCCCCGGTGAACGCGATCTTGGCGATCCGGTTGCTCGACGCCAGCGGCTTGCCCGCCTCGGCGCCGAACCCGTTGACGACGTTGACGACGCCGGGGGGCAACAGGTCGCCGATCAGCGACATCAGGTAGAGCACCGAGACCGGCGTCTGCTCGGCGGGTTTGAGCACCACCGCGTTGCCCGCCGCCAGCGCGGGCGCCAGCTTCCAGGTGGCCATCAGGATGGGGAAGTTCCACGGGATGATCTGCCCGACCACGCCGAGCGGCTCGTGGAAGTGGTAGGCGACGGTGTTCTCGTCGATCTGGGACAGCGAACCCTCCTGCGCGCGGATGGCCCCGGCGAAGTAGCGGAAGTGGTCGACCGCCAGCGTGATGTCGGCGCCGAGCGCCTCGCGGATCGGTTTGCCGTTGTCCCACACCTCGGCCACCGCCAGCGCGGCCTTGTGCTCCTCGATCCGGTCGGCGATCTTGTTCAGGATTGCCGCCCGCTCGGCCGGTGGGGTCTTGCCCCAGGCCGGCGCCGCCCCGTGGGCGGCGTCGAGCGCCTTGTCGACATCGGCCTCGTCGGAGCGGGCCACCTCGCAGAACGGCTGGCCGGTGACCGGCGTCGGGTTCTCGAAGTAGCGGCCCTGCGCGGGCGGGACCCACTCGCCCCCGATGAAGTTGTCATAGCGGGATTCGTACGACATCAACGCCCCAGCAGAACCTGGACGTGCGAAAACAGTCATCTGCTCTCACCCCTCGTTCGCCTGTGTAATACACCTCACACTACCGCCGGAGGCCACAATGGCTTCCATGACGTCACAAGCCGCCGCTCCCCCCGACGACACCCAAGACCCCTACCTGTGGCTCGAGGACGTCACCGGCGACGAGGCGCTGGATTGGGTGCGTGCGCGTAACGAACCGACGTTGGCGACGTTTCGCGACGCGGACTTCGAGCGGATGCGCGCCGAGGCGCTAGAGGTCCTGGATACCGACGCCCGTATCCCGTACGTGGTCCGCCGCGGCGAGTACCTGTACAACTTCTGGCGCGACGCCGTCAACCCGCGCGGGTTGTGGCGGCGTACCACGCTGGGCAGCTATCGCAGCGATTCCCCCGAGTGGGACGTGCTGATCGACATAGACGAGCTCGGTCGAACTGACAACGAGAATTGGGTGTGGGCTGGCGCAGGCGTCATCGAACCGGAGTTCACCCGCGCGCTGGTCGCGCTGTCCAGGGGCGGCTCGGACGCTTCGATCGTGCGCGAATTCGACATGGAGAACCGTGAATTCGTCGCCGATGGATTCCAATTGCCGGAGGCCAAGTCGCAGCTCGCCTGGGCGGACGCCGACACCGTCCTGGTGGGCACGGATTTTGGCGACGACTCGCTCACCGACTCGGGTTACCCGCGGGTGATCAAGCGGTGGCGCCGGGGCACCCCGCTTGCCGACGCGGAAACCGTGTTCGAGGGCGCCCGCACCGACGTGCGGGTGTCCGCCTCGGTGGATCGCACTCCCGGTTTCGGGCGCACCCTGCTGGGGCGGGCCCTCGACTTCTGGAACGAAGAGGTCTACGAACTGCGGGGGCCGGAGCTGATCCGCATCGACGCGCCCACCGACGCCAGCTTGTCGATACACCGGCAATGGCTCTTGATCGAGCTGCGCACGGAATGGTTCTACGGCACACAGAACTACCCCGCGGGCGCCCTGCTGGCGGCCGACTACGACGAATTCCTTTCGGGCACCGCAGAATTGAGCGTGGTGTTCGAGCCCGACGAGCACACCGCGCTGAATCACTACGCGTGGACGCGGGACCGCCTGCTGTTGGTCACCCTCGCCGACGTGGCCAGCCGGGTGGAGATCGTCACGCCACCCACGCGTGACGACCCGTCCCCCGCAAGCGGGAGGTGCCCCCAGCGCCCGGCTTCGCCGCGCTTGCGATCGTCACGGGGCACCTGGCGGCGCGAGCCGGTCCCCGGCATCCCGGAGGCCACCCACACCGTCGTCGTCGGCGCCGACGACACCGGTGACGAGTTCTTCCTCGACTCGAGCGGCTTCGTCACCCCCTCGCGGCTGCTGCGCGGCGCCGGCGAGGGGCCGCTGGAACAGATCAAGTCCGCGCCGGCCTTCTTCGACGCCGGAAACATCGAGGTGGCACAGCATTTCGTGGCGTCCGACGACGGCACGCAGATCCCGTACTTCGTGGTGCGGCCCGCCGGCGCCGAAGGCCCCGGGCCGACCATGCTGTACGGCTACGGCGGGTTCGAATCCGCCAACACCCCGGCCTACAGCGGCGTGCTCGGCCGGCTGTGGCTGGCCCGCGGCGGCACCTACGTGCTGGCCAACATCCGCGGCGGCGGGGAGTACGGGCCCGGCTGGCACACCCAAGCGATGCGCGAGGGCAGGCACAAGGTGGCCGAGGACTTCTCCTCCGTGGCAACCGATCTGGTGAACCGTGGCATCGCGACCGTCGACCAGCTCGGTGCGCAGGGCGGCAGCAACGGCGGCCTGCTGATGGGCATCATGCTGACCCAGTACCCGGAGCGGTTCGGCGCGCTGGTCTGCAGCGTGCCGCTGCTGGACATGAAGCGTTACCACCTGCTGCTCGCGGGCGCCTCGTGGATGGCCGAATACGGCGACCCGGACAATCCGGAGGACTGGGCATTCATCTCCGAATACTCGCCCTACCAGAACATTACGGCTACGCGCCACTACCCGCCGGTGCTGATGACCACGTCCACCCGCGACGACCGGGTGCATCCGGGCCACGCCCGCAAGATGACGGCGGCGCTACAGGCCGCGGGACATCCGGTCTATTACTACGAGAACATCGAGGGCGGACACGCCGGCGCGGCCGACAACCAGCAGGTCGCCTTCAAGGCCGCGCTGACCTATTCGTTCCTGTGGCGGATGCTCGCTCCCTCGGACTGAGTTCCGCGGTCGCCCCCGAGCGGACGGCATCAATGGCATCCCAGTCTTCGGGGTCGAGGTTGGCCAGCGCTGCCGGGAAGACGCCATCCTGCTCGGCCAGAATGTGGTCGCGAAGCACCCGGAGCGCTTCGAGCAGCCGCGCGGGCCAGGTCGGGTCGGTTGGCGCGCCGTGCGCGCACTCGGCAAGGACCGCTTCGATGTGGCGATGCTCCGCCGTGAGAGCGGCCACGTGGTCCGGGAATTGCGCGGCCAGCGCCACGAACAAGCCCTGTTCCTCGACGCGGGTGTGCGGGGCGAGCACGCGCGTCATGCGGCGGCCCACCGCGGCCAGTCCCGCCACATCCCCGGCGGCTTGCGCGCGGCGCGCGCACCCGATCAGATTCACCAGTTCGTCGTGTTCCCGGGTCAATTCGGCGATGGCCGCGACGGCCTGGCAGCCGCAATACTCACACATGTCGCTTCCCACCCGCTTCCTACGCTTGCCTCCCGATGTCCAGGATCCCGTCGGCGACGAGGAGGGGCCAGGGCCGGCGGCCCACCAGTGAGAGGACCAACGTCCCTACTTGGCGCCCCATAAGATCGTCAACGTGTCAGCGACCCAACGCATCGAGCTCACCCTGCTGGCGACCGGATTGATCTTCATCCTGGTTTCCGCGGCGCAGGCACGCTACCGCTTCATCGGTCACCGCCGCGCGGGCCGGCGGTTCTACTGGGCGACCGCGATCATCGGCACCGTCTGTTTCGCGATCGGCACCGGCAGGATCTGGCCCAATGCCGTCTGCGTGGCGCTGATCTTCTCCGGCCTGATCGTCCTGTCGGCCTACCTGACGACGCCGTATCTCAAGATAGGCGGCCGGATCTATGCGTCATTACCGGAGAACCGTCAGCCCGACCCATAAGGACGCCATGACCGCACCCGACTTCGAGACGCTGCTGTACACGACGGCCGGCCCGGTCGCCACCATCACGCTGAACCGTCCCGAGCAGCTCAACACCATCGTGCCGCCGATGCCGGACGAGATCGAGGCCGCCGTCGGCCGGGCGGAGCGTGACCCGGCCGTCAAGGTCATCGTGCTGCGTGGCGCCGGCCGGGCCTTCTCCGGCGGTTACGACTTCGGCGGCGGCTTTGCGCACTGGGGCGATTCGATGATGACCGACGGCCGGTGGGATCCCGGCAAGGACTTCGCGATGGTCACCGCCCGCGAGACCGGCCCCACGCAGAAGTTCATGGCCATCTGGCGGGCGTCCAAGCCCGTCATCGCCCAGGTGCACGGCTGGTGCGTCGGCGGGGCGAGCGACTACGCGCTGTGCGCGGACCTGGTGATCGCCAGCGACGATGCGGTGATCGGCACCCCGTACAGCAGGATGTGGGGCGCATACCTGAGCGGGATGTGGCTCTACCGGCTCAGCTTCGCCAAGGCCAAATGGCATTCGCTGACCGGGCGCCCGCTGACCGGCGCCCAGGCCGCCGAGATCGAGCTGATCAACGAGGCGGTGCCGTTCGAGCGGCTCGAGGCCAGGGTCGCCGAGATCGCCGCCGACCTGGCCCGGATCCCGCTGTCCCAACTGCAGGCGCAGAAGCTGATCGTCAACCAGGCCTACGAGAACATGGGATTGGCGTCCACCCAGACGCTTGGCGGCATCCTCGACGGCCTGATGCGCAACACCCCCGACGCCCTCGACTTCATCAAGACCGCCGAAACCCAGGGCGTGCGGGCGGCGGTGGAGCGCCGCGACGGCCCATTCGGCGACTACAGCCAGGCCCCGCCGGAGCTGCGGCCCGACCCGACGCACGTCATCGTGCCTGATCGCGACCAATGCTGAGCTGAGCTAGGGACTGTCCGCGGTCGCCCAAAAAGTGTTACCGTAACAACTATGTCTCGGCTGAACACTGGCTTGCGCGCAGGCGCCGCCTTCCTCGCCCTCGGCATCGCTGCCGCCGTCTTCCCGAAGACCGCCATGGCCGACTCCACGGAAGACTTTCCGATCCCGCGCCGGATGATCAACACCACCTGCGACGCAGAGCAGATCATGGCGGCCACCCGCGACACCAGTCCGGTGTACTACCAGCGGTACATGATCGACTTCAACAACCACCCGAACGTCCAGCAGGCGACGATCGACAAGGTGCACTGGTTCTACTCCTTGTCGCCGGAGGACCGCCGCACCTACTCCGAGAACTTCTACAACAACGACCCGCTGTGGTACGCCTGGCCCAACCACATGAAGCTCTTCTTCAACAACAAGGGCGTCGTCGCCAAGGCCACCGACGTGTGCAGCCAGTACCCGCCCGGCGACATGTCGGTGTGGAACTGGGCCTAAGGCCTCCAAAAAATCCGCGCGCCCCCGAGGGGGACGCGCGGATTTTTTCGCGGTGTCACCGCGACGTGTTCCCACCACGTCCTGAGGCCGATCAGCGCGGCTGTACCAATCCGCCCGCCGGGCGCTCCTCGACGTTCTTGAGGAGCAAATCGCGCACAGCGGGACGCGGTCCGTACGGTCGCAGCATTGTGCTGGCCGGCCGTGGACGCACGTGCTGGGGCCACCAGAACCAGCGCCCGAGCAAGGTGGCCAGCGACGGCGTCATGAACGACCGCACGATCAGGGTGTCGAACAACAAACCCAGCGCGATCGTCGTACCCACCTGGGCCATCACCATCAGCGGGCTGAACGCGAACGTGGCCATGGTGGCGGCGAACACCAGACCGGCGGAGGTCACCACCGAGCCCGAACCGGCCATCGCGCGGATCGTCCCCGTTTTGAGCCCGGCGTGGATTTCCTCCTTGAACCGCGATATCAACAGCAGGTTGTAGTCCGAGCCGACCGCCAGCAGCAGGATGATCGCCATCGCCAGCACCATCCAGTGCAACTTCATGCCCAGGATGTACTGCCATAGGAGCACGGAGAGTCCGAACGAGGCGCCTAGTGACAGCAACACCGTACCGACGATCACAAAGGCCGCCACGACGCTTCGGGTGATCACCAGCATGATGATGAAAATCAGTGTGGCTGCGGCAATTCCGGCGATCAACAAGTCGATGTTAGAGCCGTCGTGCATGTCCTTGTACGTCGCGGCGGTACCGCCGAGGTAGACCTTGGCGCCCTCCCATGGCGTGCCCTTGATCGCCTCGTGCACGGCCTGCTTGATCGGTGCGATGTGGCTGATGCCTTCGGGACTCGCCGGGTCGCCTTCATGGGAGATGATCAACCGGACGGCGTGCCCATCCGGCGAGATGAACTGTTTGAGACCCCGCGCGAAATCCGGGCTCTTGAACGCCTCCGGCGGAAGGTAGAACGTGTCGTCATTTTTTGCTTTATCGAAGGCATCGCCTTGGGCGGTGGCGTTGTCGGACTGCGCTTTCGCCTGTTCGTTAAGACCCATCGTGGTCGCGTAGTTCGACATGACCGTGTCGAGGTTGCGCTGCTGACTCTCGATCTGCGGCGGTATCAGCGCCACCAGCTTCGGCTGGATCTGGTCCAACTTGTCCAGATTCGCGCTGAGGTCCACGATGTTCTGAGCCACCTGGTCGATGCCGTCGAGCGCGTTGAAGACCGACCGTAGCGCCCAGCAGATCGGGATGTCGTAGCAGTGCCTCTCCCAGTAGAAGAAGCTGCGAATCGGCCGGAAGAAGTCGTCGAAGTTGGCGATGTCGTCGCGCAGCGCCTCGGTGATCCTCACGGTTTCTTTGGTGAGCCTGGTGGTTTCGTGCGTCGTGTTACTGAGGTCCTGGGTGACCTGCATCTGCTCATGCAGGGTGGCCATGGTCTTCTTCAGCTCGTCGGCCTGCTTGAGCAGGTTGTTCGCCTGCTCTTCCTGATAGTGCTGGGTCTGGATCCGCCCTGCGGCTTGAGCACTCATCTGAAAACCGAGGGTGCTGTGGTCGAGCGGCGTGCCCAGCGGCCGGGTGATGGTCTGGACCCGGCCGATACCGGGGATGTGGAAGACCGCCTTGGCAACCTTGTCCAGGACCAGGAAATCGGCCGGGTTGCGCAGGTCGTGATCGGTCTCGATCATCAACAGCTCGGGATTGAGCCGAGCCTGGTCGAAGTGCCGGTCCGCGGCGGCATAGCCGACATTGGCCGGGGTGTCTGCCGGCAGGAAGTGGCGGTTGTCGTAGTCCGTCTTGTAACCGGGCAGGGCGAGCAGACCTACCAATGCGACCCCGATGGTCACCGCGAGAACCGGTGCGGGCCAACGGACGACCGCGGTGCCGATGCGACGCCAGCCCTGGGTCTGCAGCTTGCGCTTCGGATCCAGGAGCTTGAAGAACGACGCCACCGTCAGCATCGCCGGAGCCAACGTCAACGCTGCTAACACCGCGACCAGCATGCCGACCGCGCACGGCACCCCTAGCGACTGGAAGTACGGCAGCCGGCAGAAGCTCAGGCAATACATCGCGCCCGCGATGGTCAGGCCCGATCCCAGCACGACATGCGCGGTGCTGTGGAACATGGTGTAGAACGCTTGTTCGCGGGTCTCGCCCAGACCGCGCGCCTCGTGATAGCGACCGACCACGAAGATCGCGTAATCCGTCCCGGCGGCGATCGCCATGAGGACCAGCATGTTGTTGGCGAACGTCGACAGCCCCATGACGCCGTAGTTACCGAGCGTCGCGACGACACCGCGGGCCGCTGCCAGCTCGATGAACACCATGGCCAGCATGATCAGCATGGTGGTAAACGAGCGGTAGACGAACAGCAGCATCACCACGATCACCAAAAAAGTGATAAGGGTGACGACCATGACGCCCTTCTCGCCCGCGTGGGACTGATCAGCGAACAGCGGACCCGCTCCGGTGACGTATGCCTTGATTCCGGGCGGCGCGGGCACCGAGTCCACGATCTTGCGCACGGCCAGGGCAGACTCGTTCGCCAGCCCGCCGCCCATGTTGCCGGCGAGGTAGACCTGGACGTACGCGGCCTTTTGGTCGTGGCTCTGGGAACCCGCCGCCGTCAGCGGATCACTCCAGAAATCCTGGACGTGCTGAACGTGTTTCTTGTCTTCCTCGACACGCCTGACGATTTCGTCGTAGTAGCGGTGCGCTTCGGCCCCGAGTGGTTTGTCGCCCTCCAGCAAGATCATGGCCGAGTTGTCGGAGTTGAACTCTTTGAACGTCGAGCCGACCCGCATCGTCGACTGAAAGGATGTCGCGTCAGTCGGACTCATCGACACCGAGTGGGTTTTGGCGACGACCTCCAGCTGCGGGGACACGGTGTTGGTGATGAACACGATGGCCAACCACACCAGGACGATCGGCAGGGCAAGCCGATGGATCATCCGCGGCAGGAACGGCGGGATCAGCGGCTGATCGACGCGGGGCGGGGCCTCGCCTGGCTCGCTCATGCGGACTTGTCCAGGCAGTAGACGAAGGGGTTCACGGTTTCGTTGGAATCCGAGCGATTCGGAGCCTTGATGACGTCACCGTGCCCGTCGTGGTTGTTCACGACGAATCGGCAGGCGATCCAACTGCCGTCTCCTTGCGCCACCAGGTTTGCCGGGATGCCGGGCTTCGTTGAACTCAAGACGATGCTCCAGGGCAAGGGCACATTGAGGGCCTGCTGCGGATGGGAGTTCTCGTCGAGGTAGTTGATGGTTGCCGTGCTGCCCGGTGAGCCCCAGACCTCGAGTGTGATCGTCTTGGCGTTGAACTCGTCGAGCACCTCGCCCGAAGTGCCACCACCGAACGAACCTTTGTGAACGCCGAAGACGCCGTGCAGTCGGTATACGACGAATCCCGACACCGCGACGACGGCCGCGATCGTGAGCACCAACCAGAAACGTCCCAACAGCCCCTGCTTCTTGGCGCGCCGCGGAGCGACATCTTTCCCCTCCCTGCCGGCGGAGCCCTGCTTCTGCAGCGGCTCGGTCCTTGGCTCAGTCGTCGTCATGGGCAGTCCAAGTCCTTCCCGTCTTCGCCCGGTTGGAGTTCGCCAAGCCATGGCTCCCCGGCCTCCTTGTTCATGGCTTCTCCGCGATGAGGCCGACGCACGTCGCGGTCAGCAGGCGGGTCAGGGCCGAGGCGAAGTCCAGATTCCATTCGGGCGGCACCACTTCCGGCTCCTCGGCGTAGGCGTCGGTGAGGCGCTCCGGCGGGTTGGCCACCTGCCATAGCGTGGCCGCCAGCGAGTACGCCGCCAGCAGGATGTCCAGCGACCCCGAGCGGCCGAGTTCCGGCAGCGCGTTCTCGATGGAATCGGCGAGCGAGAGCGTGGCGGCCGTGCTGATCCGCTTGACCTCGACCACCCTCTCGGCGTCCACCTCGTGCTCGAGGTGCAGGTGCAGGTTGGCCAGCAGGTCGCAGAACAGCGGGTCGTCGGCCAGGGCATCGGCCAGCGTCTCGGCGATTCGCGACGGCGACTTCGGGCCCGGCTTGGCCAACTTCTCGGACACGGTGGTCGACCAGCGCACCCACCCCTCTGCCGACAGGTGCAGCAGAACTTCCTTGTGCGAGCTGAAGTAGCGGCGGACCGCGGAGTAGTGGATGCCGGCCCGGCTGGCGACGGCGGTCAGGGTGACCGAGGCGACGCCGGTCTCGAGCGCCAGCGAGCGCGCGGCTTCCACGAGTGCCTCCGCACGTTGGCGCTTCTTCTCCTCGGTGCGGGCGCGCTGGAAGGTGAGTTGCGCCACCGCCAGAGCGTAACGCACATTGTGTGATTTGTATAACGCACGGGGCGTGATTTGCGCCGGGTCACTTTGAACCTTCGCGGGCGGGGCAAGGTGTATGTAGGTATGCACACCATCGCGCTCATCGGCTTCCTCGGCGGCCTCATCACCGGCATCTCGCCGTGCATCCTGCCGGTGCTGCCGGTCCTTCTGCTATCGGGCGCGGGCAGTGCCCGGGGACTCAGTGCCGCGGCGCGGCCCTATCTGGTGATCGCCGGCCTGGTGTGCAGCTTCTCGCTGGCCACGCTGGTCGGTTCCGGGCTGTTGACGGCGCTGCACCTGCCGCAGGACGCGATCCGGTGGGCGGCCCTGGTGGTGTTGGTGCTGATCGGCCTCGGGTTGATCTTCCCGCCGCTGCAGCACCTGATCGAGCGGCCGTTCGGGTACTTGCCGCAGCGGCAAATCGGCGCCAACGCAGACGGTTTCGGGCTCGGATTGACTCTGGGCGCGCTGTATGTGCCGTGCGCGGGCCCGGTGCTCGCGGCGATCGTGGTCGCCGGCGGCACGCAGTCGATCGGGGCCGGCGCGTTGGTGTTGACCGGGACGTTCGCGCTGGGCAATGCGCTGCCGTTGCTGGCGTTCGCGCTGGCCGGGCGGCGGGTCGCCGAACGCGTCGCCGCCTTCCGCCGCCGCCAGCGCGCGATTCAGGTCGCCGGCGGAATCATGATGGTGGTGCTGGCCGTGGCGCTGGTCTTCAACCTGCCCGCGATGCTGCAGCGCGCCATCCCGGACTACACGACGGCGATGCAGAACGAGATCGGCGGCAACCAACTCCAGCGCACGCTCAAACCCGCCACGGCGACGCCGCCCGGGGCCAGCGGCTTGCGGCTGAGCCCGGCCGGGGTCAGCGTCAACGGCGCGCTGACCGACTGTATGGACGGCGCCACCCAGTTGCAGCAGTGCGGCCCGGCGCCCGCAGTCAGCGGGGTCGCGGGGTGGCTCAACACCCCGGACGGCAACCCGCTCGACGAGGCGGCGGTGCGCGGCAAAGTGGTGCTGATCGACTTCTGGGCGTATTCGTGCATCAACTGCCAGCGGGCCATCCCGCACGTGGTCGATTGGTACAACCGGTATCACGACGCGGGGTTCGTCGTCATCGGGGTGCACACCCCCGAATACGCGTTCGAGCGGGTGCCCGCCAACGTCGCCAGCGGCGCCGCAGCGCTGCAGATCACCTACCCCGTCGCGCTGGACAACGACTACACCACCTGGAACAACTACCAAAACCTTTACTGGCCGGCCGAATACCTCATCGACGCGAACGGAACGGTCCGGCACACCAAGTTCGGTGAAGGCGACTACGACGGCACCGAGAAGCTGATCCGCGAGCTGATCGCCGACGCCCGTCCGGACGCCCGGCTGCCCGCGCCGACGCAGTCGCCGGACACCACGCCGCGCACCAGGCTCACGCCCGAGACCTACCTCGGGACCGACCGGGCCCGAAACTACGGTGGCGCAGGCGATTACAAGTCGGGCGCATTCGGCTACCCGCCGCAGTTGGCCGACGACAGGTTCGCGCTGGCCGGCCGGTGGAAGCTCGACGACCAGGGCGCCACCGCCGACAGCGACGACGCGACCATCCGGCTGAACTACACCGCCAAGGACGTCTACGTCGTGGTCGGCGGCACGGGCACCCTCACGGTGACCCGGGACGGGAAGACGACGACGACGCCGATCGGCGGGCCGCCCACCCTGCACCGGATCGTGGCCGATGAGGAGGCGCGCAGCGACCAGCTCGACATGCGGGTCAGCCCTGGCCTGCAAGTCTTTTCGTTCACCTTCGGCTAGCCGGCGGGCTTCTTGCGCAGACTGCCCAGCAGGGCGACGAGCACGCCGGCGATCGCCAGGGCCACGCCCGTGAGCAGCGCCAGGTTGAGCCACTGGTGCAGGCTCGCCTCCGCGTGGTCGACCATGACCTCGGCGATGCGGCGGATGTCGCCGGTGGTGTGGTTGAGCGCGGCGTCGACGCGGCGGCCGGCGATCTCGATCCCCGCCCACCCGCCGGCGCCCACCAGCAGCGCGGAAACCCCCAGGCTCGTGAGCGCCTTGCCGCGGCGGCGCGCGGCGGCCAGTGTCAGCACGGCACAGATCACGCTCAGGGCCGCCGCGCCGACGCTGACCCATGGGCCCCAGGTGGCAAGTGGGCTGAGCTGCCCCGGCCGCAGCAACCGCGGCGTCGACGCCGTCAACGGAACACTCAGCGTCGCAGGCACTTTCACGTTGTGGCTGCTCAGTATCCGCTGCAGCGAGGCATCCCCGAGCATCGGCGCCACGTCGATCGCCCACGCTCCGCCGGCCCCGTCGGCGCTGAACAACCAGCGGTGCGCCGCCCGGTTCGCCCCGGCGAACAGCGCCGGAAACGCCGGACCGGCCGTGAACGCGGCGGCGGCCTGGTGCAACTGCGCGGCGTCGACCGGCTGGCGTCCCCCGGTGCGGTCCGCGATGAGCGCCATGGCGCGGTTGGTCAGCTCGTCCGCGGCCGCGGACTGCAGCGCGGGATCACCCGCGGCCCGCTGGGCCAGCGCTGCGTAGCCGCCCTCGCTGACGACGTTGCACTGCAGCCACGCCGCCGGGATCGCCACGGCCAGCGCGACGGTCGTGGCCAGCCAGAGCACCGCCCGCAAGACCGCGGCCACCAATCGCACGTTGCGAAAACCCAAGCCCTAGGGGGCGATTCCGCGCACGAACGCGGCCTGCCCCAGGTGTTGGGCGCAGTCGTCGATGATGCTCACCAACCGGGCGCTGGCCGTCACCGGCGGGTCCCAGTTGGTGTCGACCACCCGCTGAAGTTCGGCGGCGGTCACGCCGGCGACGTACTCGAGGGTCAGCTTGTGCACCGCGTGGTAGTAACCGGACAGCAGGTCAGCGGGCGCCTTGACCTTGCCGACCTGCTCCGGGCCGTGCCCGTAGCCGGTGTCGTTGCGCGGCAGGTCCAGCCCGAACCGGTCCACCCAGCCGTCGCGCAACCACACCTGCTCGACGCCGGCCACGTCGGCCAGCTGGATGTCCTGCACCCGCGCGCTGTGCCAGAGCAACCAGGCGATGCTGTTGGCGTCCGGGGTGACTCGATAGTTGGCGACCTCGTCGGTCAACCCGTCGGCGATGCCGTCGACGTGTTCGATCAACCGGGTGAAGGCATCGCGGAGCAGTTCTTGGGCGGCGGAGTCGGGGCTGGAGGTGTTGGCCATACCAGCGACATTAGATCCTGGCACCACCCGCGGGCGCGGTCGTAGATTATTTGCATGACCTACGACCTCATCATCCGCAACGGCACCATCGTGGACGGGCTGGGCGGTGAGCCGTTCGTCGGCGACGTCGCGGCGCGAGACGGCGTCATCGCCGCGGTGGGCGCCGTCAACGGGGAAGGCGCACAACGGGAGATCGACGCCACCGGGCTGCTGGTCACCCCCGGCTTCGTCGACCTGCACACCCACTACGACGGGCAGTCCATCTGGTCCGAACGCCTGACGCCGTCGTCGGCGCACGGGGTGACCACCGTGGTCATGGGCAACTGCGGGGTGGGTTTCGCCCCGTGCCGCCAGGAGGACCACGAGGTGCTCGTCGACGTGATGGCCGGCGTCGAGGACATCCCCGGCGTCGTCATGACCGACGGCCTGCCCTGGACCTGGGAGACGTTCCCCGAATACCTGGACGCGCTGGACGCCGGCCGGCGTGACATCGACGTCGCCGCGTACCTGCCGCACTCCCCGCTGCGGGTCTACGTGATGGGCGAGCGCGGCGCCAACCGCGAGCCGGCGACCGCCGAGGACCTCGCCAAGATGCGGGCGCTGGCCAAGGAGGCGGTCGAGGTCGGGGCGCTGGGCTTCGCGTCGTCCCGGTTGACCATCCACAAGACGGAAAGCGGTTCGCCCATCCCGAGTTACGACGCCGCGCGCGAGGAGATCGAGGAGATCGCCCGCGGTGTCGTCGACGGGGGTGGCGGCCTGTTGCAGTTCGTGCCGGACATCCCGGCCGGCGGCTACGAACCGGTGCTGCAGATGGTGTTCGACGTGGCCGAGGACGTCGGCCTGCCACTCACGTTCACGCTCGTCGTCGCCAACGCGGGCGACCCGACCTGGCCGGACGCGATCACCATGATCGAGAAGGCCAACGCGGCGGGCGGTGACATCACCGCGCAGCTGCTGCCGCGCCCGATCGGGTTGATCATCGGGCTGCAGCTGTCCGCCAACCCGTTCGTGCTCTACCCGAGCTACCGGGAGATCGCGCACCTGCCGCTGGCCGAGCGGGTCGCCGAGATGCGCAAGCCGGAGGTGCGCGCCCGCATCCTGGCCGACAAGCCCGGCGTCGGCCATCCGATCCTGTACGTCGCGCAGATGTGGGACTGGATCTTCCCGCTGGGCGACAACCCGGACTACGAGCCGGACCCGTCGACCAGCGTCGGGGCGCGGGCCCGGGCCCGCGGCGTCGACCCCATGGAGGAGGCCTACGACCGGCTGCTCGACGACGACGGCCGCGCCATGCTGCTGGTGGCCACCAGCAACCTGCAGGGCAATTCACTGGACACCGTCGGGGAGCTGCTGCACCGCGACGACGTGGTGCTGGGGCTCGGCGACGGCGGCGCACACTACGGGATGATCTGCGACGCCAGCTACTCGACATACTTTCTGGCGCACTGGGCCCGCGACCGCAAGCGCGGGCGGTTCACCGTGCCGGAGGCCGTCCGCGAACTCACCTCGGCGCCGGCCCGCATCGCCGGGCTGGGCGACCGGGGCCGCATCGCAGTCGGGTACAAGGCCGACCTCAACGTCATCGATCACGCCGCGTTGCGGCTGCACAAACCGGTCATCACCTACGACCTGCCGGCCGGCGGGCGGCGCCTGGACCAGACCGCCGACGGGTACGTCGCCACCGTCGTCGCCGGCGAAGTGATTGCGGAGAACGGCGTGCCGACCGACGCCCGTCCGGGCAAGTTGGTCCGCGGGCGGCAGCCCAGGCCGGCAGCCGCGCAATAACGCCACCAACACGGCCAGATCCCGGGTAAGTTGAGCCGGTGACGAGCCCGCATTTTGCGTGGTTGCCGCCAGAAGTGAACTCGGCACGAATCCATTCGGGTCCCGGAGCCGGGCCGCTGCTTGCTGCCGCGGAAGCCTGGGACGGCCTTGCCGAGGACCTGGCATCGTCAGCTTCGTCGTTTTCTTCGGTCACGTCAAATCTCGCCAGCGGGTCCTGGCAGGGTCCGTCGTCCGCGGCGATGATGGCCCTCGCCACGCACTACGTGAGCTGGCTCAGCGCGGCGGCAGCGCAGGCGCAGGCGGTATCCAGCCAGGCCTCCGCCGTCGCGGCCGCGTTCGAGGGCGCTCTGGCGGCGACGGTGCAACCTGCGGTGGTCGCCGCCAATCGCGCACTCGCCCACGCGTTGTCGGCCACCAACTGGCTGGGCCAGAACACCCCCGCGATCGCCGACATCGAGGCCGCCTACGACCAGATGTGGGCGTCGGACGTGGCGGCGATGTACGGCTACCACGCCGACGCGTCGGCGGCGGTGGAGAAGTTGGCGCCCTGGCAGCAGGTTCTGCAGAACCTCGGTTTCCACTTCAGCAGCAGCGGCCAGCTCACGTTCGGCCTCCCGGCGGCGCGGGTTCCGCGCACGCTGTAGCGGGCCGGCCCGCGCCTATCCTGGAGCACCATGCGCACGAAGAAGAGCGTGGACATCGAGCGGCTCGGGGCCGCTCTCCCCGACTACCCGTACGCCTACCTGGTCACCGTGGACGACGACTACCGCGTGCACACCGTGACGGTCGAGCCGCGGCTGCGCGACGCGACCCTCGACGTCGGCCTCATCGGCGGCCGCACCCGGCAGAATCTGGCCCGGCGCCGCGACGTCACCCTGCTGTGGCCGCCGGCCGAGCCCGGCGGCTATTCGCTGATCGTCGACGGCACCGCCGAGGTGACCCCCGCCGGAGACGCGGTGCGCCTCGAGGTGCTGCCCACCCGCGCGCTGCTGCACCGCGACGCCGACCCCGACTCGCCCGAGGCCGCCAAGGGCTGCCTGCACGACTGCGTGGTGTTCTCCCTGCCGGCCTAGGGCGCGCCGTACAGTCTCATCCGTGAGCCGCGTCGCACCGCTCGCCCCGCCGTGGAGCGAGGAAGATGCCGCCGGAATCAACAGCTGGGGCCACCCGGACCGCAGCTACGAGCCGCTGCTGCTGGTGCGCTGCCTGCAGCGTCACCCGGCGCTGGCCACCCGGCTGCGCAAGCTCGGTGAATCGCTCTATGTCGCAGCGCTTTTGCCCGCCCGGACGCGGACGATCGCGATCCTGCGCATCTGCGCGCTGGTCGGTTGCGAGTACGAATGGGGCGGGCAGGCGGCCTTCTGGGGTCCGATCGCGGGCGTCAGCGACGACGAGTGCGACGCGCTGGTGACCGGCGGCGCCGATGATCCGCGGTGGAGCCCGGCCGAGCGAATGCTGATCGGCGCGGTGGATGAACTCGAGCGCACCGGATCGTGGTCGGAGGCGACCTGGACGGCACTGGGGCGCTTCCTCGACGACGAGCAGCGGATCGAATTGCTCACCGCCGTCGGCTGGTATCGCACCATCTGCACGCTGTGCAACGCGCTCGCGCTCGACGTGGAGGGTTGGATGCGGCGCTGGCCCTCAGCGCGCTGACCGGTCCCTCTTGAGGCCCGGGTGCTGGTTCTTCAACAGCGGCAGCAGCACCCGTCGCGGCATGAACTGGAAAAACCGGGTGGAGAGCCGGCTCGGCAGCCCGGCGATTACCGTGCCGCGGTCATGCTCGAGCGCGTCGACCCCCGTGCGCGCGACCTCGCGCGACGGCATCCACATGAACTTCGGGAAGGCGTCGGCGAATGTGCGCTCGTCCATGCCCGCGTTCTTGAGGAACTCGGTGCGCACCGGCCCCGGGCACAGCAGCGCCACGGTGACACCGGTGCCGGCGAGCTCGCCCCGCACCCCCTCGGTGTAGGTCTTCACGAACGCCTTGGTGGCGGCGTAGCCGGCTTGCCCCGGGAAGGGGTGGTATCCCGCGGTGGATCCGACGTTGAGGATCGCGCCGCGGCCGCGCGGCACCATCCGCTGCACGGCGCGGGTGGTCAGGTCGATCACCGCCTCGACGTTGACCCGCACCTGGGCGATCTCGTCGTCGACGCGGGTCTTCGTCACCGAGCCGATGGTGCCGATGCCGGCGTTGTTGACCAGGATGTCGGTGGTCAGCCCGCGGCGGTCGACCTCGTCGAGGAGGCCGGCGCGGGCGGTCGCGTCCGCGACGTCGCAGGCGATCACTTCGACGCGCACGCTTTGCCCCAGTTCTTCGGCCAGCTCGCGCAGCCGGTCTTCGCGGCGGGCGACGAGCGTGACGCCGTGGCCCCGGTCGGCCAACTCGCGCGCGATGTCCGCACCGATGCCCGACGACGCGCCGGTGACCACGGCGGTGCTGGTGGGTGAGGGGGGTGGAAGCGCCATGCGCCGAACCCTACAGTCGCCCGACCGGCGGCCGCATGCCCGGCCAGCGGGGCGTTCGGGTGGGCGCACGAAAAAGCCCGGCCCCCAAGGGGAACCGGGCTTTTTCGTTCGTTGCGGCTTTTGCGCTCTCGGACTTAGAAGTCCATGCCGCCCATGCCACCGGTCGGGTCGCCCGCGGGAGCGGCGGCCTTCTCCGGCTTGTCGGCGACGACGGCCTCGGTCGTCAGGAACAGCCCGGCAATGGACGCCGCGTTCTGCAGCGCCGAGCGGGTGACCTTGACCGGGTCGGCAACGCCGGCCTTGAGCAGGTCCTCGTACTCACCGGTGGCGGCGTTCAGGCCGGTGCCGGCGGGCGAGTTGCGGACCTTCTCGGCCACAACGCCGGGCTCCAGCCCGGAGTTGAAGGCGATCTGCTTCAGCGGAGCCTCGAGCGCGACGCGCACGATGTTGGCGCCGGTCGCCTCGTCACCGGTGAGCTTCAGCTCGTCCAGCGACGGCGACGCGTGCAGCAGGGCCACGCCACCACCGGCGACGATGCCCTCCTCGACGGCCGCCTTGGCGTTGCGCACGGCGTCCTCGATGCGGTGCTTGCGCTCCTTGAGCTCCACCTCGGTGGCGGCGCCGGCCTTGATCACCGCAACACCGCCGGCCAGCTTGGCCAGGCGCTCCTGCAGCTTCTCGCGGTCGTAGTCGGAGTCGCTGTTCTCGATCTCCTGGCGGATCTGGGCCACGCGCCCGGCGATGGCGTCGGTGTCACCGGCACCCTCGACGATGGTGGTCTCGTCCTTGGTGACGACGACCTTGCGGGCCTTACCCAGCAGCGCGACGTCGGCGCTCTCCAGCGACAGGCCGACCTCCTCGCTGATGACCTGGCCACCGGTGAGGATCGCCATGTCCTGCAGCATCGCCTTGCGGCGGTCACCGAAGCCGGGGGCCTTGACGGCCACCGACTTGAAGGTGCCGCGGATCTTGTTGACGACCAAGGTGCTCAGAGCCTCGCCCTCGACGTCCTCGGCGATGATCAGCAGCGGCTTGCCGGCCTGGATGACCTTCTCCAGCAGCGGGAGCAGGTCCTTGACCGTCGACACCTTGGAGCTGACCAGCAGGATGTAGGGGTCCTCGAGGACCGCTTCCTGACGCTCGGCGTCGGTGACGAAGTAGCCCGAGATGTAGCCCTTGTCGAACCGCATGCCCTCGGTGAGCTCGAGCTGCAGGCCGAAGGTGTTGGACTCCTCAACGGTGATGACGCCCTCGTTGCCGACCTTGTCCATCGCCTCGGCGATCAGGTCGCCGATCGACTGGTCGCCCGCGGAAATCGCGGCGGTGGCCGCGATCTGGTCCTTGGTCTCGACCTCCTTGGCCGACTTCAGCAGGGTCTCGGTGACCTTCTCGACGGCCTTCTCGATGCCGCGCTTCAGGCCCAGCGGGTTGGCGCCCGCCGCGACGTTGCGCAGGCCCTCGCGCACCAGCGCCTGGGCCAGCACCGTGGCCGTCGTCGTGCCGTCACCGGCGACGTCGTCGGTCTTCTTGGCGACTTCCTTGACCAGCTCGGCGCCGATCTTCTCGTACGGGTCCTCCAGCTCGATCTCCTTGGCGATGGACACACCATCGTTGGTGATCGTGGGGGCGCCCCACTTCTTCTCCAGGACGACGTTGCGGCCCTTGGGACCCAACGTCACCTTTACCGCGTCGGCGAGGGCGTTGAGCCCCCGCTCGAGGCCACGACGGGCCTCTTCGTCATAAGCAATGATCTTGGACATTGCGAAGTGAATCCTCCGGTTGGGGGTTACACGTCTTTGGCCGGACGCAGTGCCCGCGACGGACGACCGCAGCTGTGTTCGGCTTCGGTCTCACCGTCCCGACCTAGCACTCACTGGTCGCGAGTGCCAAAGTCATTCTTAGCACTCGCCTATGTCGAGTGCAAGAACAGCCGGGTCCTATCGCTGCACGCGTAAACCGTCGATGACGACACCGGTCGCCCGCTCGGCCAATACCGGGTCGTAGGTCTGCATCGCCTGGCAGCCGACGAGGATCGCCTTCACGTCTTGCATGTCGACGTCCCGCCGCGCGGTGCCCGCTTCCTGCGCGGCGCGCAGCAGCTCGCCGAGCATGGCCTTGAAGGCGTCCTCCGCCTCGGGCGCGGCGCAGGCGATGTCGATTCCGTACCCCGCCAGCGCGTCGACCAGGCCGCGGTCCGCGGCCCCCCACTGCAGCACCAGCGAGCGCAGGAACGCGAACAGCGCCTCCCCCGGCCCCTCGGACTCCAACAGGGCGCGCCCGTCGTCGACCATGCTCCGCATGCGGTCCTCGATGACCGCGGTGAACAGCGCCTCCTTCGTGGGGAAGTGCCGATAGACGGTGCCGGCGCCGACTCCCGCGCGCCGGGCGATCTCGTCGATCGGCACGGACAGGCCCTCGGCCGCGAAGGTCTCGTAGGCCACATCCAGCACGCGGGCGCGGTTGCGCGCCGCGTCGGCGCGCAACGGTCGTGCGGGCTGCGCCATCTGTTCACCACCTAGGCGTTGAAAGCGGGGCGCACGTTCCATATAGTTGGAGATCAACCGGAGCGCCCGCCCCGTTTAGTCTATAAGTTGAAGGAGCTTCCGATGGCCAAATGGACCACAGCGGACATCCCCGACCAGGCCGGCCGCGTCGCCGTCATCACCGGGGCTAACACCGGCCTCGGCTACGAGACCGCCGCCGCGCTGGCCGACCACGGCGCCCGCGTCGTGCTGGCGGTGCGCAACATGGACAAGGGCAAGGACGCCGCCGCCCGGATCGCCGCCCAGAGCCCCGGCGCCGACGTGGCGCTGCAGGAGCTCGACCTGACGTCGCTGGACTCCGTCCGCGCGGCGGCCCAACAGCTCAAGTCCGACTACGACCACATCGACCTGCTGATCAACAACGCCGGCGTCATGTACACGCCGAAGGAAACCACCAAAGACGGCTTCGAGATGCAGTTCGGCACCAACCACCTGGGCCACTTCGCGCTCACCGGCCTGCTGCTGGAGCGGCTGCTGCCGGTCGCCGGTTCGCGGGTCGTGACGGTGAGCAGCATGGGCCACCGCATCCTCGCCGACATCCATTTCGACGACCTGCAGTGGGAGCGCTCCTACAACCGGGTGGCAGCCTACGGGCAGGCCAAGCTGGCCAACCTGCTGTTCACCTACGAGCTGCAGCGCCGGCTCGCCCCCCACGGCACGACGATCGCCGCCGCCGCGCACCCCGGCGGGTCGAACACCGAACTGGGCCGCTACACGCCCACTGCGTTCCGGCCGCTCGTGAACGTGTTCTTCTCGGTGATCGCTCAGGACGCGGCGATGGGCGCCCTTCCGACGCTGCGGGCCGCGACCGACCCGGGTGTGCTCGGCGGCCAGTATTACGGCCCGGACGGGTTCGGCGAGGTGCGCGGTTACCCCAAGCTGGTGGGGTCGAGCGAGAAGTCCCACGACGCCGCGCTGCAGCGGCGGCTGTGGGAGGTCTCCGAGCAGCTCACCGGGGTGGTGTATCCCACCGACTGAGCCAATGGTGCCGACCCGCTGCGCCCGGCGCTTGCGATCGGCACTAGGGCAGATGGTGCCGACCCGCTGCGCCCGGCGCATGCGCCGCGCTTGCGATCGGCACTAAGGGCAGGTGCCGACCCGCTGCGCCCGGCGCATGCGCCGCGCTTGCGATCGGCACTAAGGCAGGTCGAGCAGCTGCTCGTAGAAACCGCCGAAGCCGCGGGCCCGGTCGGCCAGGTGGATCTCCAGGATCCAGTGGCAGATGCGGCCGGCCGGGTCCGTGCGCCGCATCGGCTTGTCCGACCCCGGGGCGATGTACCACTCGACGCCGGGGCCTGCGATCTTGCGGTGCGGGAACTCCCCGACCAGATGGCCGGCGATCGAGCTGGCGAACTCGAAACCCTCGGAGTGCGCGACGCCGACGACGAAGTCGTACAGCTCGGCGCCGGTGACGTCGGGGCGCCGGTCGAAGTACTCGCGGCCGGCCTGCCACACCCGGGGCAGCGCATCGCGGAGGGCCGCCTTGTCCGGGTCATCGCCGAGCACGAAGGTGCGGCCGAAGTCCGCCTCCCACTCGGCAAAGATCGGCCCCAGGTCGAGGAAGACGACGTCGTCGTCGGCGACCACCCGGTCCGGCGGGCGCTCGTTGAAGGGCTGCAGCGTGTTCTCGCCGGCCCGGACGATGCGCCGATGCCAGTGCCCGGTGACCCCGAACATGCGCGCGGCCAGGTGGTTGATCTCGTCGGACAGCTGGCGCTCGGAGACGCCGGGGCGGATCATGGCGCGGCGCTCGATCTCGTCGAACAGCCGCTCGGCCCCGGCCTGGGCGTCCAGCAGCCGTGCCACCCGCGTCTGTTCGTCCGCCCCCTGCACACCGGCGATGCTAACTGGCAGGCTGGGCAGATGTCCCTCGTCGTGCCGCCCTATCCCCCGCCCCGCTACACCGCCGACCAGCCCGAGGTCAGCGCCTGGCTCAAGCGGGCCGACTCGCCGCCCGACTATGAAACCGGGGGCGTCAAGTACCACTACCTGGCCAACCAGCGAGACACCGACGGCGACTACGGGCTCTACCGGGTCGACATCCCCGCGGGCGGCGGCGGGCCGGGGCCGCACTTTCACCGGGCGATGTCCGAGGCGTTCTTCGTGTTGTCCGGGACGATGAAGCTCTACGACGGCACCCAGTGGGCCGACGGCCGGCAGGGCGACTTCCTCTATGTGCCGCCCGGCGGCGTCCACGGCTTCCGCAACGGGGCCGACGAGCCGGCGTCGATCCTGATGCTGTTCGCCCCTGGCGCCCCGCGGGAGGCCTACTTCGAAGGCTTCGCGGCGCTGGCCGACATGACCGACGACGAACGCCGGGAGTGGTTCGTCCGCCACGACAACTACTGGGTGCAATAGCTAGGGTGTCGCTGTGCAGGCAACGAAGCTGTCGAAACGGGCAGCGGCCAGGGCTCAGCAAAAACTCGATATGGCGATGAGCGCACCGGTGCGGGCCGCGGCGCGGGTCAAGCGGTCGCGATCGCCGATGCAGATCACCTCGCGGATCGGGGGCGTCACCCGCCCCAGCGGTAGTCGGCGTCGACCAGCTCGCGAGTGCGCTCGAAGAAGGTGCGCCCGCTGTAAGGCAGTTGGGTGACCACCTTCCCGCTGGGATGCCGGAAGTAGTTGTTGCACGCCAGCCATACCTTGCCCGTCATGGCGGCCTGGATCTCGTCGTTGTAGCGGCGCTGCGCGTCGGGAGCCACCTCGACGGTGCGCGCGCCGCGACGGTTCATGACGTCGAGGATGCGGCGGACGAACGTCGTCTGAGCCTCGTGGATGTAGATGATCGAGTTGACGCCGTTGGTGTTGGGGCCGTACAGCGTGAAGAAGTTCGGGTAGCCGGCCACCAGCGTGCCCAGGTAGGCCTCGGCGCCGTCGCTCCACACGTCGGCGAGACGGCGGCCGCCGGTTCCGTACACGTCGATGCTGGCCAGGTAGTCGGCGGCGGTGAACCCGGTGCCGTAGATGATGGTGTCGACGCGGTGCTCGACACCGTCGGCGGTGCGCACTCCGCGCTCGGTCAGCTCGGTGATCGGGGTCGTCTCCAGGGAGACGTTGGGCAGCGCGAACGCGGGGTACCAGTCGCGTGACATCAACGGCCGCTTGCAGCCGGCGGGGTAGTCCGGCGTCAGCTTGGCCCGTAGCTCCGGGTCGGCGACCTTGCGCATGAGGTAGCTGCGCGCCAGCTCGGTCGCCTCCCGCGTCTGGGCGTCGTCGACGTCGAAGCTGGCCGACTCGTACGCGGCGAAGGCCTCGTCGCGCAGCTTGCGCGCCGCGGCCGGGTCGCGTTCGAACAGCTCGTGCTGCTCGGGGGTGAACGGGAAGTCGAACCGGGGCGCGATCCAGATCGGCGTCCGCTGAAACACGGTCAGGTGCGCGGTGTTCGGGGCGATCGCGGGCACGTACTGGATCGCGCTGGCGCCGGTGCCGATGGACGCCACCCGCTCCCCGACCGTCGACTTGCTGTGGTCCCAGCGCGCCGAGTGGAAGCGGCGGCCCCGGAACCGCTGCGTCGCCGGGATGTCCGGGATGTGCGGCATGTCGAGCATTCCCACGGCGCTGACCACCACGTCGAACTCGTGCTCGGCCCCGTCGCCGTCGGTCAGTGTCCAGCGGCGCCGGGTGTCCGACCAGCGCGCGGTGGTGATCGCGGTGTGCGCCCGCAGGTGCGCGCCCAGCCCGTGCCGGGTGGCCACGTTCTCGAGGTAGGCCAGGATCTCGGGCTGGTTGGCGTAGGTCTTGCTCCACCGCGGGTTGGGCGCGAAGGAATACGAATACAGGTGCGACGGGACGTCGCAGGCCGCGCCCGGGAAGGTGTTGTGCCGCCAGGTCCCGCCGAAGCCGTCGGCCCGGTCGAAGAGGGTGAACCGGTAGCCGCCCTCGGCCAGCTGGATGCCCATGGCGATGCCGCCGGCGCCCGCGCCGATGATCGCGACGGTCGGCAGCTCACCCATTCAGGCCCATTGCGCGTAGTACGGCCGCCGCGGGCGGCTCTTCTCCACCAGGATGAACACCACTCCCCAGGGGTCGGCGAACCATGTGGTGCGAACCCCGGCGACCTCCGCGATTCCGTTGACCAGGAAGCGCACGCCCCTGCGCTCCAGCTCCGCCCGGGTGGCGTCGAGGTCCGCACAGATCAGCCCGACGTGGGACAGCCCGTGATCGGTGAGCGCCCGGCCGCCGGCGCGCCCGTCTTCGCCGAGGTATTCGATGACCTCGAGCACCCGATCGCCGTCGTCGTCGAATCCCACAATGGCCGCCTTCATGCTGGGATCCGCCACCAGCTCGCCCATGTCGTCGCGAATGGCGTTACCGGTCATGACATACGGCGGCGAGAGCACACGCAGGCCCAACACGTCGCGGTAGAACGCCACGGCGGCTTCGCAATCCGGAACGCACACCCCGGTGTGGGCCACTCCGGTAATCACGTTCTCGACTCTACGTCGGACCGACGGCCTCACCGGGTCGGCTTGGGAAATCCGACCGGCCGATAATGGCCGGGTGCGGTCGGTAACTGAGCATCAACGTGTCGTAGCCGAACTCATCCGGGCCCGGCCGGCGGTCACCGCCGCGCTGGCCGACGCGCAGGGGCTGGTCCTGGCCGAGGACGTGGTCGCGCGGCTGGCGCTGCCGGTCTTCGACAACTCCGCGATGGACGGGTACGCGGTGCGGGCCGAGGAGACGTCCGGCGCCACACCCGAGCACCCGGTGGTCCTCCAGGTCGCCGAGGACATTCCCGCCGGGCGCACCGACGAGTTGACGCTGAAGCCGAACACCGCGCACCGCATCATGACCGGCGCGCCGCTGCCCGCCGGTGCGACGGCCGTCGTGCCGGTCGAGGACACCGACGGCGGCGTGGAGGTCGTCTCGATCCGCGCGCCGCGCCCGGCCGGCGCGCACATCCGCCGGGCGGGCGAGGACGTCGCCCCCGGCACTACCGTGCTGCGACGGGACCAGGTGGTGACACCGGCCGTGCTGGGCCTGGCCGCGGCGCTGGGCATGGCCGAGCTGCCGGTGCTTCCGCGCCAGCGGGTGCTGGTGATGTCCACCGGGTCGGAGCTGGTGGCGCCGGGCAGCCCGCTGCGGCCCGGTCAGATCTATGAGTCCAACTCGATCATGCTGGCCGGGGCGGTCCGCGACGCCGGCGCCGAGGTGGTCGCCGTGGCGACCGCGGAAGACGATGTGGCGCAATTCAGCTCGGTCCTCGATCGCTACGCGGTCGACTGCGACCTGATCATCACCAGCGGCGGGGTGAGCGCGGGCGCCTACGAGGTGGTCAAGGACGCCTTCGGGCGCGCCGGCGACCAGGGCGTCGAGTTCGTCAAGGTGGCGATGCAGCCGGGCATGCCGCAGGGCATCGGCCGGGTGGCCGGCGCGACCATCGTCACGCTGCCGGGCAACCCGGTCAGCGCCCTGGTGTCCTTCGAGGTGTTCATCCGGCCCGCGCTGCGCAACGCCATGGGCCTGCCGGACCCCGACCGCCCACACCGGATCGCCGTGCTCACCGAGTCGTTGACCTCGCCGCGCGGCAAGCGGCAATTCCGTCGCGCGGTGCTCGACCGCGACTCCGGCACCGTCACCAGTTACGGGCCGCCGGCGTCGCATCACCTCCGCTGGCTGGCGTCGGCGAATGCGCTGCTGGACATCCCCGAGGATGTCGTGGAGGTGTCCGAGGGGACCGAGCTTCAGGTCTGGGATCTCACCTAACCCCCGGGGGGTGGCCGTCCTGGCCCGGCGCAGCCGCGGCGCCGTCTCGTCATTGGCATGCATGTCGTGGGCGGGCGTTCCCCCTGCGGGCCGGAACCAACCGGCCTCCGCCTTTCGTAAGATGGCCGCGTGGCAAGACGCCCCCGCCCTATCGGCCCCACCGCCGAGGATCCAACGTTCAGCCCGCAGCACGCTTTGGGGTTGGTGCGCTCGGCGATTCCGCCGGTTCACCCGGCCGGCCGCCCGTTCATCGCCGGCGGGCTGGCGGTGGCGCTGGCCGGCCGCAGGCACCGGTGGGTGCGGCGGGCCGGCCTGCTGGCGGCGGCCGCCTGCGCGGGCTTCTTCCGCCACCCGCCGCGGGTGCCGCCGGCCCGGCCGGGCGCGATCGTCGCGCCCGCCGACGGGGTGGTCTGCGTCATCGACTCCGCCGCCCCGCCCGCCGAACTCGGCATGGGCGACGCGCCGCTGCCGCGGGTCAGCATCTTCCTTTCGCTGCTCGATGCCCACGTGCAGCGCGCGCCGGTGAGCGGCGAGGTGATCGCCGTGGAGCACCGGCCCGGCCGGTTCGGGTCAGCGGATCTGGCCGCGGCGAGCACCGAGAACGAGCGCACCAGCCTGCGGATCCGGACGCCCAGCGGCGCGGAGGTGGTGGCGGTGCAGGTCGCCGGCCTGCTGGCCCGGCGCATCATCTGCGACGCGCGCGTCGGGGACAAGCTGACCATCGGAGACACCTACGGCCTGATCCGGTTCGGCTCCCGGCTCGACACCTACCTGCCGGCGGGCGCCGAGCCGCTGGTCCGAGTGGGCCAGCGCGCGATCGCCGGCGAAACGATGCTGGCCGAACTGCCATGATCAGCAAGCCGCGCGGCAGGCGGTCGGTGAACCTGCAGATCCTGCCCAGCGCGATGACCGTGCTGTCCATCTGCGCGGGCCTCACCGCGATCCGGTTCGCCCTCGAGCATCAGCCCAAGGCCGCGATGGCCTTGATCGCCGCGGCCGCCATCCTGGACGGGCTGGACGGGCGGGTGGCCCGCCTCCTGGACGCCCAGTCGCGCATGGGCGAGGAGATCGACTCGCTGGCCGACGCGGTGAACTTCGGGGTGACACCGTCGATCGTCATCTATGTGACGATGCTGACGAAGTCACCGGCCGGTTGGGTGGCGATCCTGCTCTACGCGGTGTGCGTGGTGCTGCGGCTGGCCCGGTACAACGCGCTGCAGGCCGACGGCAGCCAGCCCGCCTACACCCACGAGTTCTTCGTCGGCATGCCGGCGCCGGCGGGCGCGGTGTCGATGATTGGGCTGATCGGGCTCAAGTTGCAGTTCGGCGAGGGCTGGTGGACCTCGACGACGTTCCTGTGCATCTGGATCACCGGGACGTCGATGCTGATGATCAGCAAGATCCCGATGCGCAAGATGCACGCCGCGGCGGTGCCACCCAGCTGGGCGGCCCCGCTGCTGGCGCTGCTGGCGATCTGCGCGGCCGCGGCGGTGCTGGCGCCCTACGTCCTCATCTGGGTCATCATCGTCGCCTACCTCTGCCACGTGCCGTTCGCGGTCCGCAACCAGCGCTGGCTGGCCGCCCACCCCGAGGCGTGGTCCGACGAGCCCAAGCAGCGCCGAGCCGCCCGCCGCGCGATCCGCCGGGCACAACCGAACCGCCGGTCGATGGCGCGGCTCGGGCTGCACAAGCCGGGTGGGCGCCTGCGATGAGCCGGCCGGCCGACGATGCGGCCCGTCAGCTCACGCTCACCGCGCGGTTGAACACCTCCGCCGTGGATTCGCGCCGCGGGGTCGTCCGTCTGCACCCGAGCGCGGTCGCCGCACTCGGCATTAGGGAGTGGGACGCGGTGGCGCTGACGGGCTCGCGCACCACGGCCGCGGTGGCGGGCCTGGCCGGCCCGGACACCCCGGTGGGCACCGTGCTGCTCGATGACGTGACGCTGTCGAACGCGGGGCTGCGCGAGGGCACTGCGGTGATCGTCAGCGCGGTCACCGTCTACGGCGCCCGGTCGGTGACGCTGTCCGGCTCGTCGCTGGCCAGCCAGTCCATCTCGCCGGTCACTCTGCGGCAGGCCCTGCTCGGCAAGGTGCTGACCGTCGGCGATGCCGTGTCGCTGCTGCCCCGCGACCTGGGCCCGCCGTTCTCGACGTCGGCCGCCGCCCGCGCGCTGGCCGCCTCAGTCGGCATCAGCTGGACGTCGGAGCTGCTGACCGTCACGGGCGTCGACCCGGCGGGACCGGTCAGCGTGCAGCCCAACTCGCTGGTGACCTGGGGCGCGGGTGTGCCGTCCGCGGCCGGGCCGTCGCAGGAGTTCGTCGACGTCGCGAGCCCGGAGACCGTCGTCGAGGAACTCAAGGGATCGCAGCCGCAGGCCGCCAAGCTCGCCGAATGGCTCAAGCTCGCGCTCGACGAGCCGCACCTGCTCAAGACGCTGGGCGCCGGCGCCAACCTCGGCGTGCTGGTGTCGGGCCCGGCCGGCGTCGGCAAGGTGACGCTGGTGCGCGCGGTCTGCGACGGCCGCCGGCTGGTGAAGCTGGACGGGCCGGAGGTCGGCGCGCTGAACGCCGAAGACCGGCTCAAGACCGTGAGCTCGGCGGCGCGAACCGTCCGCGACGGCGGCGGCGTGCTGCTGATCACCGATGTGGACGCCCTGCTGCCCGCCGCCCCCGAGCCGGTGGCGGCGTTGATCCTGGGCGAGCTGCGCACCGCGGTGGCGACCGAGGGTGTCGCGCTGATCGCCACCTCCGCCCGGCCCGACCAGCTCGACGCCCGGCTGCGCGCCCCCGACCTGTGCGACCGGGAGCTGAGCCTGCCCCTGCCCGACGCCGGCACCCGCAAGGCGCTGCTGGAGTCGCTGCTGAAGTCGGTTCCCGCCGGTGAGCTGGATCTGGTTGAGATCGCCTCCCGCACACCGGGCTTCGTGGTCGCCGACCTGGCGGCGCTGGTGCGGGAGGCGGCGCTGCGGGCGGCGTCGCGCGCCAGCTCCGACGGCCGCCCGCCCGAGCTGAACCAGGAGGACCTGCTCGGGGCGCTGACCGTCATCCGCCCGCTGTCCCGTTCGGCCAGTGAGGAAGTGGCCGTCGGCAACGTCACCCTCAACGACGTCGGCGACATGGCCGAGGCCAGGCAGGCGCTCACCGAGGCCGTGTTGTGGCCCCTGCAGCATCCCGACACCTTCGCCCGGTTGGGCGTCGAACCGCCCCGCGGGGTGCTGCTGTACGGGCCGCCCGGCTGCGGCAAGACCTTCGTCGTGCGCGCCCTGGCCAGCACCGGGCAGCTGTCCGTGCACGCCGTCAAGGGTTCCGAGCTGATGGACAAGTGGGTGGGCAGCTCGGAAAAGGCCGTGCGCGAACTGTTTCGGCGCGCCCGCGACTCGGCCCCGGCGCTGGTGTTCCTCGACGAGATCGACGCGCTGGCGCCCCGGCGCGGGCAGAGCTTCGACTCGGGCGTCACCGATCGGGTGGTGGCCGCGCTGCTGACCGAGCTCGACGGCGTCAACCCGCTGCGCGACGTCGTCGTGCTGGGCGCCACCAACCGGCCGGACCTGATCGATCCCGCGCTGCTGCGCCCGGGCCGGCTGGAGCGGCGGGTATTCGTCGAACCGCCCGACGCCGCCGCCCGACGTGAAATCCTGCGCACCGCGGGCAAATCGGTCCCGCTGAGCGACGACGTCGACCTCGACGAGGTGGCCGCCGGGCTCGACGGCTACAGCGCCGCGGACTGCGTGGCGCTGCTGCGGGAGGCGGCGCTGACGGCGATGCGGCGCTCCATCGACGCCACCGACGTGACGGCCGCCGACATCGTGGCGGCGCGCCAAATCGTGCGCCCCTCATTGGATCCCGGGCAGGTCCAGGCGCTACGCGCCTTCGCCAAAGCTCCGTAGCACGGCCCGCACCGACGCCGCGACGTCACGTTCCAGCCATTTGGGCATCGGGTCGTCGTGGGCGTGGCGCCGGACCACCGCGTACGGCAGGTCCGCGACCGCCCGCGCGACGGCATCGACCGACCGGGGCCTGCTGTTGCCGTACAGCCCGCGGGCCAGGGCCGCGATTCGCTCGGTCAGCGGGGCGTTCATCGCAGCCAGCGTCTCGCGGAACTCCGCGTCGGGTTCCTCATCGAGCAGGTCACCGGGCCGGATCGTCAACAACAGCCGGGCGTCGTCGGGCAGCTCACGCGCGAAGCTGACGGCAGCCACGGCCATCGCCGTGGCGGTTTCCATCGGCGTCTGGCCGTCGGCGGCCAGCGCCCGCGCCTGGAACCGGCCCAGCGCGCGCAGCCACGCCGCCGTCAGGATGCCGTCGCGGTTGCCGAACCGGTGATAGAGCGTGCCCGCCGGGGCGCCACTGGCCTGAGCGATGGCCGCGACGCTGGCCGCGCGCGGTCCGCCGTCGAGCACCAGGGCCCGGGCGGCGTCGAGGATCACATCGGTTTCGTGCTTCCGCGGAGGTGCCACGATCTAGTACATTCCTTCTATATGGAACGATTACCCTATATCGATGAGCATGCCATAACCGTCGACGCGAATCGTGGCGACACGTGGTCGGCGCTGTTAGGGGTGCTGTGCCGGGACCCCGGCGATCCATCGACCGTGCCGCCCGGTTTCGTGCTGGACGAGGCGCGAGCGCCGGAGCGGTTCGCGCTCAAGGGCAGGCACCCGTTCGCGGTGTACCGCTGGGTGTTCGAGCTGGAGGACGTGGCGCCGCGGCGCACGCGGGTGCGCGCGGCGACCTGGGCGGCCTTCCCGGGCGTGCACGGGAAGGCGTACCGAGCGCTCGTCATCGGCACGGGCGGTCACCGCATCGTCACGCGGTGGACGCTGAAACGCATCGCCCGCGCCGCCGCGCACGCCGATTATGCCGACGTCTTCGAAGTGCCCCTCCCGCAGGGCGACTCACGCACCGCCGAGGAGACGTTCCGCGACGCCCTGCGCGATGCACCGGGCGGGCGCGTGGTCTTGTGGATCCACCGCCACGTGCTGAGGTTCGACCTCGGGCCGGTCTCGTCGCCCGATCACATCATCGGCTGGACGATCGCGCGCTCGGATCGCGACGAGCTCGCGCTGACCGTCCACGGGCCCCTGATGCGCGGCGAGTTGACGCTGCGGCGCCACGACGATCGGCGCGCCGGCCTCACCACCCGCGTGCACTATCGCCACAGGTTCACGGCCCGCGCGGTCTGGGCCGTCGTCGGCCCGCTGCATCGGGCCGTGGCGCCGCGGCTGATGGCGCGGGCGGCGGTGTGGCAACGTATTCCGGCATGACCGAGCATCCGACCGCGCTGGACGTCGTCGACGGAATCGACCTGTCCGGCAAGGTCTGCGTGATCACCGGCGCGTCGTCCGGGCTGGGGCGCGAGTCGGCCCGGGCGTTGGCCGCCGCGGGCGCGCACGTCGTCCTGGCCGCCCGCAATCCGGCGGCGTTGGCGGAGGCGTCCCGGTGGATCGCCGCGGAAGTGCCGGGCGCGCGGGCCTCGACAGTCGAACTCGACCTGACCGCGTTGGCCGGCGTGCGGGCGGCGGCGGGCGCGATCCGCGACATCGCCCCGGCCATCGACGTCCTGATGAACAACGCCGGGGTGATGTTCACGCCGTTCGCCAGGACGAGCGATGGCTTCGAGATGCAGATGGGTACCAACCATTTCGGGCATTTCGAGCTGACCCGGCTCCTGGTTCCGCAGCTCGCCGCCGCCGGACGGGCTCGCGGTCAGGCCCGGATCGTCAACCTGTCGTCCGCGGGCCACGTGCTGGGCGACGTGGACTTCGACGATCCGCACTGGGAGCGTCGCGGGTACGACAAGTTCGCCGCCTACGGCGCGTCGAAGACGGCGAACATCCTGCACACCGTTGCGGCCGATCGCTGCCTGCGCGACAAGGGAATTCGCGCGTATGCCGTGCATCCCGGCACCGTGGCCACGTCGCTTGCGCGGCACATGTCCCGCGAGGACTTCGCGCGGCTGCGCAAACCGACGGGCGAGCGGCTGGACGTCACCACGCCCGACCGCGGCGCGGCCACCCAGGTGTGGGCGGCCGTCAGCCCGGAGCTGGCCGGCCGCGGTGGGCTGTATCTCGAAGACTGTGGGGTCAGCGACAACGCGGCGCCCTACGCCCGCGACGAGCGGCGCGCGGAGCGGTGGTGGGAGCTCTCCGAGGAGTTCACGGCTCGGGCAGCGGGGTCCACTCGCGGGACAGCCGCGACGTAAAAGTCGGGGGCCTTCGTTCGAGAAACGCGGCCATCCCCTCGCGCGCGTCGGCGCCGCCCATCACGCGATGGTGCAGCCGGGTTTCCAGCGCGGCGACCTGCCGCGGGCTGTAGTGGTTGATCGCGGTGTCCCATAGCAGGCGCTTGCACAGCGCCGCCGACATCGGCGCGACGTTGACCGCGATGTCGCGGGCCAGCTCGACCGCGTGGTCGAGCACCTGGTCGGCCGGCAGCGCGCGGTTGGCGATGCCGAGCGCCACCGCCTCGGCCCCGCCGAAGGTCCGCCCGGTCAGCAGGATGTCCGCGGCCACCCCCAGCGTCGTCAGGTGCGCCAACGTCCAGTGCGACATGCAGTCGGGCAGCACGCCGCGGCGCACCTGCACCACACCGTATTTGGCGTCCTCGGCGACGATGCGCAGGTCCGCCTGCAAGGCGATGGTCAGCCCGATGCCGATCGCGTGTCCGTTGACGGCCGCGATCACCGGCTTGCGCAGCTCGAACGCGGCGGGGGTGATCGGTGACGCCGAGAACCCGTCGGCCGGGGTTCCGAACGGCTCGGCGTCGCCGGAGAAGTCAGCCCCGGCGCAGAAGGCGTCGCCCGCCCCGGTCACGACGATGGCCCGGACGTCGTCGTCGCCGTCGCAGTCGTAGTACGCCCGGCTCAGCAGCGCGCCCATGTCGGCGGTGTAGGCGTTGAGCCGCTGGGGCCGATTGAGCGTGAGCACCGCCACGCCCGCGTCGACGTCGACCGTCACGTCGGGGCTCATCGCAGGACCGGTGTCCGGTGCAGGGCACCGATCAGGTCGGCGATGTCCGCGGCGCGCGGCGTGTAGCCCGGGAAGTAGCAGCACACCTCCGTGGCGTGCTCGGAGAACCGGGCGGCGATCTGCTGCGCGCATTCCTCGGGGTTGCCCACGATCCCGATCCGCGCCACCACGTCGTCGCCGATCAGGCGGCGCATGTCGGCGAACCGGCCCTGCTTGGACAGGGCGTTCAGCTCGGGGTGGATGTCGGCCCATCCCTCGGCCTCCAGCACGGGCAGGTAGGCCGGGGTGGAGCCGTAGAACGAAATCAGCGCCGCCACACCGTCGATCGCGGCCGTGAGGTCGGCCTCGTCGCGGCCGACGGCGACCATCGCCTGGGCGATGATCTGGAATCCGTTCCAGGTCCGGCCCGCGCGGCGCAGCCCATCGGCGACCGCCGGGATGGTGCGCTCGGCGAAGTGGCGCGCGCTGTTGAA
>NZ_LZJM01000309.1:0-1607 GCF_001667665.1 Mycobacterium sp. E342 | reverse complement strand
ACTGGGGCAGTTGATCCGGTCGCGATCCGCAGCCAGCTCGCGGATCGGTTGCCGTCTTATATGGTGCCGGCCGCGATCGTGGTGCTCGAGGCGTTGCCGTTGACGGTCAATGGCAAACTCGACGCCCGCGCCCTACCCGCCCCCGACTACACCGACACCGGTCGTTATCGCGCCCCCGGCAATCTGACCGAGGAAATGCTGGCCGGCATCTACGCCGAGATCCTCGGCCTCGAGCGGGTCGGGGTGGACGATTCGTTTTTCGAGTTGGGTGGGGATTCGTTGTCGGCGATGCGGCTGATCGCCGCCATCAACACCAGCTTGGATGCTGACTTGTCGGTGCGGGCGGTGTTTGAGACGCCCACCATCGCCCAGCTAGCACCCCGCATCCAGGCCGGGGTTGGGGGTGGGCTGACCCCCCTGGTGGCCGGCCCACGCCCGGAGCGGGTGCCGTTGTCGTTTGCCCAGTTGCGGTTGTGGTTTATCGATCAGTTGCTGGGCCGGTCTGCGGTTTACAACATGCCCATCGCGGTGCGCCTCACGGGGCCACTCGACGTGGACGCCCTGCAGGCTGCGATCGGTGATCTGGTGGGCCGCCATGAAAGCCTGCGCACCCTGTTCCCCACGATCGACGGGATCCCTCACCAGCAGGTGGTGCCGGTTGAGGGGGTCGAGTTCGGCTGGGCGGTGATCGATGCCAGCGGCTGGCCGGATACTCAGTTGAACCAAGCGATCGCGGCGGTGGCCAGTCACGTGTTTGATTTGGTGGTTGAGATTCCGTTGCGGGCGCAGCTTTTCCGGTTAGGCGACCAGGAGTGTGTGTTGGTGGCGGTGGCCCACCATATCGCTGCGGATGGCTGGTCGATCACCCCGCTGATCGGTGATTTGGGCGCCGCGTATGCCGCCCGGGTTAAGGGGCAGGTCCCTGGTTGGGTGCCGTTGGCGGTGCAGTACGCCGATTACACACTCTGGCAGCGTGAGCAGTTCGGTGACCTCGACGACCCACACAGCCGCATCGGCGGACAGGTGGCTTACTGGCAGCACGCGTTGGCCGGCATGCCTGAACGGCTGGTGTTGCCCACGGATCGGCCCTATCCGGCGGTGGCCGATTATCGGGGGGCCAGTATCGCGATCGAGTGGCCGGCGGGGTTGCAGCAGCAGATCACCCGGCTGGCCCGCGCGCATGATGCGACCAGTTTCATGGTGCTCCAGGCCGGGTTGGCAGTGTTGTTGGCCAAACTGAGCGCCAGTACTGATGTGGCGGTGGGGTTCCCGATCGCCGGGCGGCGCGATCCCGCTCTAGATGAGCTGGTCGGGTTCTTCGTTAACACCCTGGTGCTACGGGTCGATCTGACCGGCGACCCCAGTGTGGCCGAACTCCTTGGCCAGGTGCGGGCGCGTAGCCTGGCCGCCTTTGAGCACCAAGATGTGCCCTTCGAAGTCTTGGTGGAACGGCTGCACCCGGCCCGCAGCCTGGCTCATCACCCGCTGGTGCAGGTGATGTTGGCCTGGCAACACCACAACCTGACCGAGCTGGGCCTGGGGGATCTACAAGCCAACCCCATACCGGTGCAAACCCACACCGCGCGCATGGATTTGACATTCTCTCT
>NZ_LZJM01000308.1:0-16584 GCF_001667665.1 Mycobacterium sp. E342 | reverse complement strand
CTGGTTTTCCATGCACCGTCGTCACATCCGTCACTGGCCGGGGCGAGGCGCAAACTGCCCGCCTCCCAGCGACAAATGCCGGTCCCGCGCGTCGGCAGTGCGGCGCGGGGCGCCTGCAATGCCGCGCGGCCTGCAAATGCCCGGGGTCTCTGCCCCACCGATTTGTCGCTGTGAGGCGGGCACACGAGCGGCCACTCCCGCCAGAGGCCAGTGGGGCACATGTGACCCGGATGGTCGCCGCTCCGGGACGCGCGCCTTCCCCGGGCTAGGCTGACCAGTGATGTCCGGTCTGCGCTCCGTGCTCCTGCTGTGCTGGCGCGATACCGGACACCCACAAGGCGGCGGCAGCGAGGCCTACTTGCAGCGCATCGGCGCGCAGCTGGCCGCATCCGGCGTCGCCGTTACGCTGCGCACCGCCCGCTATCCCGGCGCGCCCCGCCGCGAGGTGGTCGACGGCGTGCGCATCCACCGCGCGGGCGGCCGGTACTCCGTCTACGTCTGGGCGTTGCTCGCAATGGCGGCGGCGCGGCTGGGGGTCGGACCGTTGCGGCGGGTGCGGCCCGACGTGGTCGTCGACACCCAGAACGGCCTGCCGTTCCTCGCCCGGCTGGTATACGGCCGGCGGGTGGTGGTCCTGGTGCACCACTGTCACCGCGAGCAATGGCCGGTGGCGGGCCCGGTGCTCGGCCGGCTCGGCTGGTTCGTCGAGTCGACGTTGTCGCCGTGGCTGAACCGGCGCAACCAGTACGTCACGGTATCGCTGCCGTCGGCGCGCGACCTGCTGACGCTGGGCGTCGACAACGCGCGAATCGCGGTGGTGCGCAACGGGCTCGACGAGGCCCCGGCGCGCTCGCTGACCGGCCCCCGCGCCGCCGCGCCGCGGGTGGTGGTGCTGTCGCGGTTGGTGCCGCACAAGCAGATCGAGGACGCGCTGGAGGCCGTGGCGCAGCTGCGGCCCCGGATGCCGGGCCTGCACCTCGACATCGTCGGCGACGGCTGGTGGCGGCGGCGGCTCGTCGAGCACGTCCGCCGGCTCGGCATCCCCGACGCGGTGACATTTCACGGCCACGTCGACGACGTGACCAAACACCATGTGCTGCAGAGCGCGTGGGTGCAGCTGCTGCCCTCCCGCAAGGAGGGGTGGGGTCTGGCTGTCGTGGAGGCCGCCCAGCATCGGGTGCCGACCATCGGCTACCGATCCTCGGGCGGCCTGTCGGATTCGATCGTCGACGAGGTGACCGGCATCCTGGTGGACACCCACGCGGAGCTGGTGGATCGCCTCGACGAGCTGCTGTCCGACCCGGTGTTGCGCGATCAGCTCGGCGCCAAGGCGTACACCCGGAGCGGTGAGTTCTCATGGCGGCAAAGCGCCGACTCCATGCGCACGGTGTTGGAGGCCGTGCGAACGGGCGACTTCGTCAGCGGCGTCCTCTAGCCGCGGCCCGGGCGCGCCTGACCAGCGCGCCGGCGCCACCGACGACCAGCGCCGCCAGCCACGCCAGATGCGCGATCAGCGTCGCCGTGCGGGCCGTGGCGGACACCCCTGGGGTGGTGCCGCCGATCCGATAGAGCGCGAGGTGGTCGTCGCGGTAGACCGGGGTGAGCGCGTCGAGAGTGCGCGCGGCCGCCCCCATGTCCCCGGCGGTGTCCGACTCCACGACCAGCCAGCCCACGCCCGCCGGGGCCAGCGCGGACGGCGCGGGCCCGGCCAGCAGCAACTGCTGGACCGCGCGGGCGTGGGTGCCCTCGCCCGGGATGACGGTTCCCGAGATGACCAGGTCGCCCGTGCTGAGCACGTCGGCGCGCACCCAGCGGGGCAACGGATCCAACACCGGCGTCCGGCCCGCCCAGGAGTAGAGCCGCATGGTGCCGGCCGGCAACACCGCCACCGTCGCGGGCGCGGCGTTGATCTGGGCCGCCATCGCCGCCCAGCCGCGTGGATATTGCACCGGCGACACCTGGCCCCAGACCCCCCAGGCCAGGTCGGGCAGCGCGAAGACGAGCGCGAGGCAGCAGACCGGGGCCGCCATCACATCCGCCGGTGGCGGCACCCATCTGCGCAGCGTCACCACCACGCCCCCGCCCGCCAGCGCGTAGCCCGGCATCGCCAGCGCCACCCACTTCTGCCCGTCGCGCAGCACCCCGAAGCCGGGCACGGCATCTACCAGCGCGGCCAGCAGGTGCAGGCCGGGGCCGGTCGCCAGGGCGGCCGGAAGCAGCACGGCCGCTGCCGCCAACGCCAGCAGCGGTCGCGCCGCGGGGCGGCGCACCACCGTCGGCAGCCCGGCCGCGACCACGCCCAGCAGCACCGCGGCCGACGCCACCGCAAACATCGTGGTCCGCGAGATCGGCACCGCCTCGCCGTTCCAGATCCCGCCCAGGGCGGCCAGGCTGGCGAGCGTGCCCAGCCCCGGCTCGGCGCGCGGCGCGAACGCCGCGACCCCCAGGGTGTTCGCCGCCGCGTGGGCGGGCAACGAGGCGCCCAGCGCCGACGCGGTCAGCCAGGGCAGCGCGCACACCAGCGCGGCGCCCAGCGTCACTGCGGCGCACAGCCGGCGGGACCAGGACCCAGCCGGGTCCTGTGTCGGGACAGCCACGCAGGCCAGCCCCGTCGTCGCGGCGAGCAGCAGACCGGTCGGCGTCAGCCCGGCGAGTGCGATCCAGAAGGTCAACCCGAAGAACGAGCCGGCGCCCGTCCGCAGCCTGAGCGTCGCCGTCGCGATCCAGGGCAGGCAGCCGTAGCCGACAAGCAGGCTCCAGTGGCCCTGAAGCAGCCGCTCGGCGATGTAGGGGTTCCAGATCGCCAGGGTGGTGGCGACGAATTGGCCGGGCGGGCCCGCGTCGGGCAGCGCCGTCGCGACCAGTCGGGCCGCACCCCACCCCGCGAGCCAGAGCCCCAGGACGAGCAACGCCTTGACCACGACGCCGCCGTCGAGCACGTGGGAGGCCAGCGCCACCGCGAAGTCCTGCGGCGTCGCGCGCGGCGCCGCCGTCAGGCCCAGCGCGGTGTCGGACACATACGAGCGCGGCGTGGACACCGCGTCGCGCAGCAGCAGGTAACCGGGCTTGAGCAGCGGCCCGACCACCAGCAGCGCCAAGACCAGGGCGTACCCGGGCCGGGTCCAGCGCACGCGGCGGGCTATTCCCGTTCGGGTGGACCGGTGGGTTCGGGCAGCCCGGAGCCGGGCGGCTCGTCGGCGCCCAGGGTGGGCGCGTCCCCGCCGGGATCATCCCGCGACGTGGGGCGCTGGGTGGGCAGCTTCTCGGTTTCGGCCTCGGCGCCGGGCACCGGCTCCTCGAGCCCGCTGCGGCCGAAGAAGTCCTGGTCACCGCGGTCCAGGCCGGGATCGGTCAACGCGCTCTCGGTGCGCAGGCTGAACGAGGCGAGCAGGCCGCCGCCGACCAGCGCGATCAGCCCGACCGCGGTGAACGTGATCGGCAGCACCCGCGACCACAGCGCCAGCCGGTCGCGCTCGTCGCGGGCGGCGTTGACCTGTGATTCGACGGTGTCCTGGTTGGAGGTGACCTTGTAGTCGGCCAGCGTCAGCTCCGGCTTCATCGGATCGCGGGCGAAGTAGTGGTTGGCGTGCTCGGTCTCCTTGACGATGGTGCCCGACACCGGGTCCACCCAGAAGGTGCGCTGCGCCGCGTAGTAGCGGGTCATGGTGATCTGCTCGTTCGGGTCGCCGCCCTGGATGCCCCACATCGACGCCGACGTGGTCTGTTTGGCGTCCTCGTTGCCGGCCATCAGCGACGGGTACGGCACGGGGGCCACCAGCTTGCCCTCGGCGTTGTAGCCGATGTTCTGGGTGAACTTGTAGGTGGTCAGGCCGTTGACGTCTTCCTGGCTGTCGTAGTTGACGTCGAACGGCTTCTGCGCGATCGGATCGAAGTAGGGGTACGTCTTCTTCTCGGTGTGGAACGGGAACCGGTAGGCCAGGCCGTCGTGGCGGAGCGGCATCGCGGTGGGCGGGTTCTCGTCGTTGAAGGCGCGCGGCTTCTGGACCGAGCCGCCGGCGTGGGTGTCGTCGGAGACGGCCATCGCGGTCTTGCGGTTGAGGGTGACGGTGTCGACGATCGCCAGCAGCAGGCCGCTGTCCTTCTGCTTGTCGGTGCGCCGCACCGAGCTTCCGACCTGCAGCGTGACCACGTCGGCGTTGGCGGGCGACTCGACGCTGACCTGCTGCTGGGACACCAGCGGCACGTTCTGGTTGACGACCACGTGATCGGTCGACAGGGATGCGGCGTCGAGCGCGGTTCCGGTGCCGTCGCTGATCAGCGTGGCGTCGATGTCGAGCGGGACCTTGGTGATCCTGCTGGTGGTGTACGTCGACAACAGCAGCGCGGCGATCAGCAGGGCGGCTCCGAATCCGATGATCCCGCATGCGGCGAACCGCAACATGACTGCTCGGTTCACGTCGCTGTGCCCTCCTAGATGCTCTCTTGCGCCGTCAGCCGCAAACCCGTTTGACCCTAACAGCCGAACGTAAGGCCCCGGCTTACGAACCTGTCGCGGTCGCGCGCGGGTCCTTCGGGTGTACCCATTCGTTCTGCCGACCCATCCGATGCAGACTGTGGGGGTGACGGATGGCCAGCGAGCGGGAGGCGTTCGCAGCTTCCTGCCTGCCGTGGAGGGGATGCGCGCGTGCGCGGCCATGGGCGTGGTCGTCACGCACGTCGCCTTCCAGACCGGGCATTCCAGCGGTGTCACCGGCCGGCTCTTCGGCCGCTTCGATCTGGCCGTCGCGGTGTTCTTCGCGTTGTCGGGTTTCCTGTTGTGGCGCGGGCACGCCGCGGCGGCGCGCGGCCTGCAACCGCGGCCCCGCACGGGCCACTATCTGCGGTCGCGGGTGGTGCGCATCATGCCGGCCTACGTGGTGGCGGTCGTCGTGATCCTGACGCTGTTGCCCGACGCCGATCACGCGAGCCCGACGGTATGGCTGGCAAACCTGACCCTGACCCAGATCTATGTGCCGCTCACCCTGACCGGCGGGCTGACCCAGATGTGGAGCCTTTCCGTCGAGGTCAGCTTCTACCTGGCGCTGCCCATCCTGGCGTTGCTGGCCCGGCGGCTGCCGGTCGGCGCGCGGGTGCCGGCCATCGCCGCCCTGGCCGCGCTGAGCTGGGCCTGGGGCTGGGTGCCCATCCATTCCGGATCCGGCACCAACCCGCTGAACTGGCCGCCGGCCTTCTTCTCCTGGTTCGCCGCGGGCATGCTGCTGGCCGAATGGGTGTACAACCCGATCGGCCTGCCGCACCGGTGGGCCCGCCGGCGTGTGGTGATGGGCGTCGTCGCCGTGCTGGCCTACCTGGTGGCGGCGTCCCCGCTGGCGGGACCGGAGGGCCTGATTCCCGGCACGGCCACCCAGTTCGCCGTGAAGACGGCGGCGGGCTCGCTGGTGGCGCTCGCGCTGGTCGCCCCGCTGGTGCTGGACCGGGTCGACACCGGTCACCGGTTGCTGGGCAGCACCGCCATGGTGACGCTGGGGCGGTGGTCCTACGGGCTGTTCGTGTGGCACCTGGCGGCGCTGGCCATGGTGTTCCCGGTGCTCGGGACCTTCGCGTTCACCGGACGGATGCCGTCGGTGCTGGTGCTCACGCTGATCTTCGGGTGGGCGATCGCCGCGGTCAGCTATGGGCTGGTCGAGTCGCCATGCCGGGAAGCGTTGCGGCGCTGGGAAAAACGCGAGAAGCCGGAAGAAACACCCGGCACCGTCGACGCGGAGGCGGACGCGATCGCGCCCTAGCCGGCGCGGTCCATCCACTCTTCGAGCGTGTGTGCCGACGGCAGGCAGACGGCCCGTTCGATCTTCTCGAACAGATCGGCCCCGTATTCCACGGTGGACCGGACGAGGTGGCCCAGCCCCTCGACGTGGATGCCGTCGCTCAGCAGGTAGGCGTTCTCGCCGACGACGCTGACGTGGGCCGGCCGGGCGGTCTCGCGCACAAACGCCTTGGGCCAATGGGTTTCGCGGTTCCAGTCGTTCACCAGCTCCATCAGGCGGGGCCGTTCGGCGGCGGGGTAGTAGCCGGCCGGGCTGACCGAGATCTCGAACAGGTCGCGCCGCAACCCGTTGATCCGCAGGTTCACGTGCAGCTTGCCGCGTTCGTAGCCGGGCAGCATCAGGAACTCCTCGCCGTCGTCGCTGCGGAAGAACCGCAACTGGCGCGATCGCAGGTAACGGTCGATCAGTTCCGTGCTCAACGGTTCGATCTGCATGGCCCGATGGTGCGGCCGCGGCCTTGGAGGATTCTTGGCGTGCCTCAGGCCGTCTCCGTCGCCTGCAGTCGCGCGATGATCTCGGCGCGCACGGCAGACCGCCGCGCCTTGCCGGCATCGTCGCGCAGGGGAGTGTCGACGAACTCGATGAAACCGGGGGAGGGCGGCACCTTGTACTGCGAAAGGCGTTCGCACAGAAACTCTCTCACGCTCACCGCGTCGAGTGCGGACCCGTCGGCGGTGTGCACGAGTGCATAGGGCACCTGGCCCAGGTCGCCGGAGTTGGGGTCGGGCACACCGACGACGAGGCAAGACAGCACGTCCGGGTGCGCCGAGAGCGCGTTCTCGACCTCGGCCGGGTACACGTTGCGGCCGCCGACGGTGAACATGTCGACGCGACGATCGGACAGGTACAGGAACCCGTCGGAGTCGAAGTGGCCGAGGTCGCCCAGGGAGTCCCAGCCGTCGCGGCTCTTCGCCTCGACGCCGACGTAGCGGTAGGTGGGCGCGCTGCCCGGGCTTGGCCGCAGGTAGATCTCGCCCACCACGCCGGGCGGGCACGGGTTGCCCTCGTCGTCGAGCACCTTCATCTCACCGGCGACCACCACACCCACCGAGCCGCGGTGGGTCAGCCACTGGTCCCCGGAGATGAAGGTGAGCGCCTGTAACTCGGTGCCGCCGTAGAGTTCCCACACCTTCTCCGGGGCCAGCAGTTCGATCCACGCCTGCTTGACGGCGGGCGGGCACGGCGCACCCATGTGCCAGAACCGGCGGATCGACGACAGGTCGTAGGACTGTGGGTCGGCGTGGTACACGGGCAGCGTGCGCTGCATGATCGTCGGCACCGTCGTCAGGAAGGTGACGCGATGGTCGGTGATCAGCCGCAGGAACCGTTCGGGGTCGAACCGGCTCATCAAGACCAGGTGATGGCGCATCAGCAGGGCGAGCGTCGCGGTGGTGAAACCGGTGTTGTGGGACAACGGGATCGGCACCAACGTGGTGTCGCCCTCCTGCGCGCCCAGCGGGTAACCGATGGCGGCCGGTATCCGGCTGTCGCCGCCGGACTCGATGAGCTTGGGCCGGCCGGTGCTGCCACCGGATCCCATCGCCTTCCACACCGGCGACACCGCCTCGGGCAACGCCGCGTCGGACAACGCCTGATCCGGCGTGAATCCCGCTGGCACACTGGGCATTTGGGGGTGCTCGCGTCCCACCAGCAGTGCGGGCGGGCGCAGGTCCAGCAGGCCCCGCAGCTCGGCGTCCGGTAACCGCGCCGACAGCGGCTGGGGCACCGCGCCCAGCTTCCAGCACGCCACCGCGGCCTGGATCCACTCGACCGAGTTGGGCAGCACGATCGTCACGTAGTCGCCGAGGCCGACGCCGCGCTCGGCGTAGGCGCGGGCCAACCGGTTCGTCGAGGCGTCGAGCTCCGCGCGGGTCAGGGTCAGCCCGTCGCAGGTGACCGCCGGCTCGTCGGGCGCGAGCTCGGCCAGCGCCGAGATCTGGGTGCCGATTGGCGGGACCGGCTCATTCTGGGTCATTAATAGGCGCCCTGCCGCTCGAAGATGCGGCGGGGGTTGTCGACCAGCATGGTGTGCAGCTGCTCGTCGGTGACGCCGCGCTGCTTGAGGGCGGGGATGACGTCGTTGTGGATGTGCAGGTAGTGCCAGTTGGGCGCCATCTGCGGCACGAGTTCTTCGGGCAGCGCGTCGAAGTAGCAATTGGCGTCGTGTGAAAGCACCATCTTGTCGGCGTGGCCGCGTTCGCACATCTGCGCCACGATCTTGACCCGCTCCTCGAAGGGAGAGATCACGTCGAGACCGAAGCGGTCCATCCCGAGGTATGACCCCGCCGCGATGAGTTCCTCGAGGTAGCCGATGTCGGTACTGTCGCCGGAGTGGCCGATCACGACCCGGGTCAGGTCGACGCCTTCCTCTTCGAAGATGCGTTGCTGCTCGAGGCCTCGGCGCAGGCCGGCATGGGTGTGCGTGGAGATCGGTACCCCCGTGCGCTTGTGCGCCTGGGCGACGGCGCGCAGCACCCGCTCGACGCCGGGGGTGATGCCCGGCTCGTCGGTGGCGCACTTGAGGATTCCGGCCTTGACGCCGGTGTCGGCGATGCCCTGCTCGATGTCCTTCACGAACATGTCGGTCATGATCTCCGGGCCGTCCAGCATGCCGCCCGGGCCCTCGTAGTGGAACCGGAACGGGATGTCGTTGTAGGTGTAAAGGCCTGTTGCCACAACGATATTCAGATCCGTGGCCGCCGCCACGCGCGCGATGCGCGGGATGTAGCGGCCGAGTCCGATCACGGTGAGGTCGACGATGGTGTCCACGCCGCGCGACTTCAACTCGTTGAGGCGGGCGATCGCGTCGGCCACGCGCTTGTCCTCGTCGCCCCAGGCTTCGGGATAGTTCAGGGCGATCTCGGTGGTCATGATGAACACGTGCTCGTGCATGAGCGTCACGCCGAGGTCGGCGGTATCAATGGGGCCGCGGGCGGTATTGAGTTCTGACACGGGACTGATGCTAGGTCGACTCGGTGGTCGGGCAACAGTGCCGATTTATTCCGGTCCGCCCCGACGGCCGCGACGGTGCAGTACCGTCACCCTCGTCCGAACCGGAACCCGCGGGAGCCCGTCATGTTGCTCAATCCCAACCATCTGCAACGTCAGTACCCCGACCGGCGCTCGGGGGAGATCATGGCCGCGACGGTGGACTTCTTCGAGTCGCGGGGCAAGGCGCGGCTGAAGTCCGACGACCACGAACGGGTGTGGTACTCCGAGTTTTTGGACCACATCGGCCGCGAGCGCATCTTCGCCTCTCTGCTGACGCCGTCGGAATACGGTGCGGCCGATTGCCGCTGGGACACCTACCGGATCAGCGAGTTCGCCGAGATCGTGGGCTTCTACGGGCTGAGCTACTGGTACCCCTTCCAGGTCACCGCGCTGGGCCTGGGCCCGATCTGGATGAGCGCCAACTCCGACGCCAAGCGCAAGGCCGCCGCGCAGCTGGAGTCCGGCGAGGTGTTCGCCTTCGGGCTGTCGGAGCAGACCCACGGCGCCGACGTCTACCAGACCGACATGATCCTGACGCCGTCCGGCGAGGCTGGTCTCGGGGGCTGGACCGCGAACGGCGAGAAGTACTACATCGGTAACGCCAACGTGGCGCGGATGGTGTCGACCTTCGGCAAGATCGCCGGCTCCTCAGAAAAGGACGACGAGTACGTGTTCTTCGCCGCCGACTCCCAGCACGAGCGGTACGACCTGATCAAGAACGTGGTGAACTCGCAGAATTACGTCGCCAACTACGCGCTGCGCGACTACCCGGTCAGCGAGGCCGACATCCTGCACCGCGGTCCCGAGGCTTTCCACGCCGCCCTCAACACCGTCAACGTCTGCAAGTACAACCTGGGGTGGGGCGCCGTCGGCATGTGCACCCACGCCATGTACGAGGCGGTCACCCACGCCTCCAATCGCGTCCTCTACGGCACCGTCGTCACCGACTTCACGCACGTCCGTCGGCTGCTCACCGACGCCTACCTACGGCTGGTCGCGATGCGGCTGGTGACAACCCGCGCCTGCGACTACATGCGCAGCGCGTCGGCCGACGACCGGCGTTACCTGCTGTACAGCCCGCTCACGAAGGGGAAGGTCACCAGCGAGGGGGAGCGGGTCGTCATCGCGCTCTGGGACGTCATCGCCGCGAAGGGCGTCGAGAAGGACACCTTCTTCGAGGCGGTCACCCGCGAGATCGGTCTGTTGCCAAGGCTCGAAGGCACGGTGCACATCAACATCGGGCTGCTCGCGAAGTTCATGCCCAACTTCCTGTTCGCCCCCAACAGCGAACTGCCCATCATCGGCCGCCGCGACGAAGCGTCGGACGACAGCTTCCTGTTCGCGCAGGGGCCGACCGGGGGGCTGGGCAAGGTGCGCTTCCACGACTGGCGCGCGGTGTTCGACGGGTTCGCGCACCTACCCAATGTCGCGTTGCTGCACAAGCAGATCGACGTGCTCGCCGACATGCTGGCCAGCGCGACGCCCGACGCCGCGCAGCAGCAGGACATCGACTTCGCGTTCGCCGTGGGCCAGCTGTTCGCGACGGTGCCCTACGCGCAGCTCATCCTCGAGGAGGCCGCGCTGTCGGACGTGGACGAGACGCTGATCGATGGGATCTTCGCCGTGCTGGTGCGCGATTTCAACGGCTACGCCGTGGAGCTCAGCGACAAGCCCGCGACGACGGACGAGCAGGCGCGGTTCGCGACGCGGATGATCCGCCGCCCGGTTCACGACCCCTCGCGGTACGCCCAGATCTGGAAGGAACACATCCTTCCGCTGAACGGCGCGTACCAGATGCGGCCGTAGTTTCCGCGACCGCCGGCCGGGCACTCGGGGCGGCGGCCGGGCCTTGACTGTGACGCAGCTCACTGTAAAATGACCAGTGGTCATCGATGTTAGGAGACCGCATTGCCGACGGTGATTTGGGCGCGGGTCGACCCCGCCCGTCGCGCAGCCATCATCGACGCCGCCGAGCAGGAGTTCGGGGCCCACGGGTTCTCCCGCGGCAGCCTCAACGTCATCGCACGGCGCGCCGGTGTCGCCAAGGGCAGCCTGTTCCAGTACTTCGCGGACAAGCGCGACCTGTTCGCGTTCATCGCCGACATCGGCAGCCAGCGGGTGCGCGCCTACATGGAAGACCGCATCCGCGAGCTGGACCCGAGCCGGCCGTTCTTCGACTTTCTCACCGACTGGCTCGACGCGTGGGTGGCCTACTTCGCCGACCACCCGCACGAACGCGCGCTGCACGCCGCGGCGACCCTCGAGGTCGACACCGAAGCCCGTGTCAGCGTGCAGAACGTCATCCACCGCCACTACCTGGAGGTGATGCGGCCGCTCGTCCGTGATGCGAAGGCGCGCGGCGACCTGCGCGCCGATTCGGACACCGACGCGCTGTTGTCGTTGCTGCTCTTGATCTTTCCGCACCTGGCGCTGGCGCCCTACATGCGCGGCCTGGACCCGGTTCTCGGGCTCGACGAACCCACTCCGGAGCAGCCGGCGCTGGCCGTGCGCCGGCTGGTCGCGGTGCTGGCGGCCGCCTTCTCCGCGTCACCGCACTCACCCGTCCACTCAGCCCCACAACGATCCGAGGAGGTCACATGACACGCACACATTCGGGCTCGATGGTTCGAGGGGGCCTCAACTGGGACAGCCTGCCGCTGCGGCTGTTCGCCGGCGGCAACGCGAAATTCTGGGATCCGGCCGACATCGACTTCTCCCGCGACCGCGCCGACTGGGAGCGGCTGACCGACGACGAACGCGACTACGCGATCCGGTTGTGCGCGGAGTTCATCGCCGGCGAGGAAGCCGTGACCGAAGACATCCAGCCGTTCATGTCGGCGATGCGGGCCGAGGGCCGGCTCGGCGACGAGATGTACCTGACGCAGTTCGCTTTCGAGGAGGCCAAGCACGTCCAGGTGTTCCGCATGTGGCTCGATGCGGTCGGGGTCACCGATGACCTGCACCGCTACCTCGACGACATCCCCACCTACCGGACGATCTTCTACGAGGAATTGCCGGACTGCCTGAACGCCTTGTCGGTGGACCCGTCGCCGGCCGCCCAGGTGCGAGCGTCGGTCACCTACAACCACATGGTCGAGGGCATGCTGGCGCTCACCGGATACTTCGGCTGGCACAAGATCTGCGTGGAGCGCGGCATCCTGCCCGGCATGCAGGAGTTGGTCCGGCGCATCGGCGACGACGAGCGGCGCCATATGGCGTGGGGCACGTTCACCTGCCGCCGCCACGTCGCCGCCGACGATGCCAACTGGGGCGTCTTCGAAACCCGCATGAACGAGCTCATGCCGCTGGGCCTGCGCCTGATCGAGGAGGGCTTCGCCCTGTACGACCCGATGCCTTTCGGCCTGTCGGTGGACGAGTTCATGCAGTACGCATCCGACAAGGGCATGCGCCGCTTCGGCACCATCTCCAGCGCCCGCGGGCGGCCGCTGGAAGAGATCGACCTCGACTACTCGCCGTTGCACTTGGAGGACACCTTCGCCGACGAGGACGAGAAGGCCCTGGCGGCTGCGTCTGCCTGAGCCGGCTACTCGACCTTGCTGCCGCCGCCCGCCAGGCCGCTTTCCGACTCGCCCACCCACACGGTCTTGGCGTTGACGAAGGCGCGGATGCCCAGGCCGGCGAGTTCGCGGCCGTAGCCGGAACGCTTGACGCCGCCGAAGCCCAGCTCCGGGTAGGACACCGTCATGCCGTTGATGAAGACCTGGCCGGCCTCGATGTCGTCGATGAAGCGCTGCTGCTCGGCCTGGTCGTTGGTCCAGGCATTGGATCCCAACCCGAACGTGGTGGCGTTGGCGATCTCGATCGCCTCGTCGATGTCGGCGGCCCGGTACATCGACGCCACCGGGCCGAACACCTCTTCGGTGTAGAGCGCCATGTCCTTGGTGATGTCGGTGACCACCGTCGGCGGGTAGAACCATCCCGGCCCGTCGATGGGCTTGCCGCCGAGGCGGATCGTGGCCCCCGCCGCAGCCGCGTCCTCGACCTGCTTGGCGATGTCGTCGCGGCCGGACTCGGTGGCCAGCGGGCCCACGTCGGTGTCCGGGTCGGTCGGGTCGCCGACCTTGAGCGCGGCCATCCGCTCGGTGAACTTGTCGACGAACGCGTCGTAGATGTCGGTGTGAATGATGAACCGCTTGGCGGCGATGCAGGACTGGCCGTTGTTCTGGACGCGCGCGGTGACCGCGGTCTTGGCGGCCTCGTCCATGTTCGCCGACGGCATCACGATGAACGGGTCGCTGCCACCGAGTTCGAGCACGGTGGGCTTGATCTCGTCGCCGGCGATGGCGGCGACCGACTGGCCGGCCGGCTCGCTACCGGTCAGGGTGGCGGCCGCGACCCGGGGATCGCGCAGGATGCGCTCCACGGCACTGGACGAGACGAGCAGCGTCTGGAAGCAGCCCTCCGGGAAGCCGCCGCGGGCGATCACGTCGGCCAGGTAGAGCGCGGACTGCGGCACGTTGGAGGCGTGCTTGAGGATGCCGACGTTGCCGGCCATCAGTGCCGGCGCGGCGAACCGGACGGCCTGCCACAGCGGGAAGTTCCACGGCATCACGGCCAGCACCACCCCGAGCGGTTGGTAGCGGGTGTACGCCTTCTTGGCGCCGACCTTGGCCGCGTCGGCCGGCTCGTCGGCCAGCAGCTGCTCGGCGTTTTCGGCGTAGTAACGAAAGCCCTTGGCGCACTTGAGCGCCTCGGCCTTGGCCGACTTCAGCGTCTTGCCCATTTCCAGGGTCATCATCGCGGCGACGTCGTCGGCCTCTTTTTCCAACAGGTCGGCGGTCGCGTTTGCCCACTGCGCGCGCTGGGCAAAGGTGGTGTTATGGCGGTAGTCCTGGAACCGGGCGTAGGCGCGGGCGATGGCCGCGTCGACTTCTTCGTCGGTTGCCGGGGTGAAGGTTTTTACGGTCTCGCCGGTGGCCGGGTTGATGGTCGCGATGGGCACGCTGACATCCTTCGCTTCGGGTTTGGTAAGAGGTCCAACACCCAGCCTGCCACTATCGTTCCCCCAAGGGAGGTGCCGGATGAGTAGAGCCGCCGAGCTGATGGTCAAGTGCCTGGAAAACGAGGGCGTTGCCGTGGTGTTCGGCCTGCCGGGGGAGGAGAACATCCGCTTCGTGCAGGCGCTGGCGTCGTCGAGCATCCGCTACGTGCTCACCCGGCACGAGCAGGGCGCGGCCTTCATGGCCGAGATGTACGGGCGGGTCACCGGGCGGGCGGCGGTGGTGTCGAGCACCCTGGGCCCCGGTGCGATCAACATGCAACTCGGGGTGGCCGACGCCACCACCAACAGCACCCCGCTGGTCGCGATCTCCGCGCAGGTCGGCCAGGACCGGGAGTTCAAGGAGTCGCACCAATACGTCGACCTGGTCCGAATGTTCGCCCCCATCACCCGATGGGCCGCCGGGGTTCCCACCCCGCGCGCGATCCCGGAGATGTTCCGCAAGGCGTTCAAGGTCGCCGAGACCGAACGCCCGGCGGCGGTGTACCTGGCGGTGCCCGAGCACATAGACGCCGACGAGACCGATTACGACCTGACACCGTTGCCGCGCAACGTCGTTCGTCCTGACGCGCCCGCGCCCGGCCAGGTGGAGCGCGCGGTCGACATCCTGCGCAAGGCCAAGCGGCCGGTGGTGCTGGCCGGGCACGGCGCCGCCCGCGGCAACGCCACCGCGGCCCTGATCCGGTTCTCCGAGCAGTTCGGCATCCCGGTCGCCAACACCTTCCACGGCAAGGGCGTGATGCCCGACGACCACCCCAACAGCATCGGGACCCTGGGGTTCATGCGGCACGACTACGTGAACTTCGGCTTCGACAACGCCGACGTCGTGATCGCCGTCGGCTACGAGTTGCAGGAGTTCGACCCCGTCCGGATCAATCCGCAGGCCGACAAGAAGATCATCCACGTCCACCGTTTCCCGGCCGAGGTCGATGCGCACTATTCGGTGGACGTCGGCATCATCGGCGACATCAGCTCTTCCTTGGAGGCGTTGACGGATGCGCTGGACGGCCACTCCTACGAGGCGGACCCGGAGGTTCCCGGCCACGGCCTACTCGCCGAGGAATTCGCTCGCGGGCAACAGGATTCGCGTTATCCGCTGGCGCCGGCCCGGGTGGTCGCCGATACCCGGGCGGCGCTGGGCCGCAGTGACGTCGTCCTGGTGGACACCGGTGCCACCAAGATGTGGATGGCGCGGCTCTATCCGACGTACGAATGCAACACCTGTCTGGTGTCGAATGGGTTGTCCACCATGGGCTTTGCCCTTCCTGGCGCGCTCGGTGTCAAGCTGGCGCGGCCCGACACGAAGGTGCTGGCCGTCGTCGGGGACGGCGCGTTCCTGATGAACTCGCAGGAAATCGAGACCGCCGTCCGCGAGCGGATTCCGCTGGTGGTGTTGATCTGGGAGGACGGCGGCTACGGGCTGATCGAGTGGAAAATGGACCTCGAGCTCGGCGCGCACTACTACGTGAAGTTCGGCAATCCCGACGTGGTGAAGTACGCGGAAAGCTTCGGCGCCAAGGGATATCGGATCAACAGCGCCGAGGAGCTGCTGCCCACGCTGCGTGCCGCGCTCGACGACGACGGGGTGTCGGTGATCTCCTGCCCGGTCGACTACTCGGAGAATCTGCGGTTGACCGACCGGCTCGGCGAGCTGGACGAGACGCTGTGATTCACGGGCACATCCACGCCAACGGTGGGCAGACGCCGGTGTTCGGCGGCAGCCGCAACCCCGGCGGCTGGCCCTGGACCATCAGCGCGGGAAGACCGGAGTCGGGCGCGAAGTAATAGGTGTGGCAGACGTTTCTGTCCCAGTCCGGCATCCGACGCAACTCGCCCAGGTTCGGGCACCACATCTGGCTGCAGATGTGTGAGGTGCAGCAGCCCGGTGGGCCCTCGGGCGGGGCACACTCCGGCGGCTGGTTACCGCCGTTGTTGGTGGAGCAGACGGCGTGGGCCGTGCCCGCACCGAGCGTCAGGTCCGCGGTCCACAGGCCGCCGGTGAGCGCCAGCACAGTTGTCGAAATTGCGAGTGTTAATCTCATGCGTCGTTCCTTTATTGCTCTCACGATTGTCGCTCGTGGCGTTGCAGGCTCACCAAAGAATTTCCAAATTCCTTGCACGAGTGTGCAGCTGTGGCGGTTTCGCGCCGATTTTTGTCGGTGGGGGTGGCTAGTTTGGCGGTGTGAGTCCAAGTAGTCATCCGGATGTCGACGCGGTGTTCGACGACCTTGATGCGGTCTTGGCCCGCGCCCGGGCGTTACCGGTTGACGCGATGAACGTCGCGCAACAGTTGGCGATGCTGGAGCGCTGCGAGAAGGCGCGCCGCCAACTGCCGGCCATCGAACACCCGGTGATCAACAACCTGGCCCGCCAAGCCACGCCAGAGGAGCTGGGCGGCACGCTGCCGCACGCGCTCGCCGAGGCGGCGTTGATCAGCCGCGCCGAAGCCTCACGGCGCGTCAAAGAGGCCACCGACCTAGGACCCCGGCACGGGCTGACCGGCGAACCGCTGGCCCCGTTGTTGCCGGCCACCGCCGCCGCCCAACGCGATGGGACGCTCGGCGGCGGCCAGGTGGCGGTGATCCGCCGCTTCTTCCACCGCCTGCCCGGCTGGGTCGACGCCGCCACCCGCGAGGCCGTGGAGACCGACCTGGCTGCCCATGGAACGCAGTACCGGCCCGAACAACTCGCCGCACTCGCCGAGCACATCGCCGACTGCCTCAACCCCGACGGCACCTACACCGACGACGACCGCGCCCGCCGGCGCGGACTCACTTTGGGCAAGCA
>NZ_LZJM01000307.1:0-8601 GCF_001667665.1 Mycobacterium sp. E342 | reverse complement strand
ATTTGTCGCTGGGAGGCGGGCAGTTTGCGCCTCGCCCCGGCCAGTGACGGATGTGACGACGGTGCATGGAAAACCAGCCCGGCGACGTCGCGCGATCGCGCTGCGTAGGGTTGGCCGGTGGCCGTGACCCCGGATCCCACCCGAGTTTTCGCGCGGCGGGCGACCCTGGGCCGAGCGGTGCGGCTGCTGTCGGAGTTCCGCTTCGAGCAGTCCGACCCGGCCCGGTTCTACGGCGCGCTGGCGGCGGACACCGCGGCGATGGTGAGCGACCTGTGGCTGGCCGCGCGCGGCGAGCCCCCGGCCGGCCGCACCGTGCTCGACGTCGGCGGCGGGCCCGGCTACTTCTCGGCCGCGTTCGAAGACCTGGGCTTCCGCTACATAGGTGTCGAACCCGACCCGAGCGAGATGCACGCGGCGCAACGGTCCCCCGCGGACGGCCCCGGCGTCTTCGTCCGCGCCTCGGGCATGGCGCTGCCGTTCGCCGACGACTCGGTGGACATCTGCTTGTCGTCCAACGTCGCCGAGCACGTGCCGAGGCCGTGGCAGCTGGGCAACGAGATGCTGCGGGTGACCAAGCCCGGCGGGCTGGCCGTGCTCTCCTACACCGTCTGGCTGGGCCCGTTCGGTGGGCACGAGACGGGTCTGGCCCATTACCTCGGTGGCGCCCGCGCCGCCGCCCGCTACGCCCGCAAACACGGGCATCCGGCGAAAAACAACTACGGGTCGTCGTTGTTCGCCGTGTCCGCGGCCGAAGGGCTTGACTGGGCCGCCAGCACCGGGGCGGCGGTGGCCGCATTTCCCCGCTACCACCCCCGATGGGCATGGTGGCTGACGTCGGTCCCGCTGCTGAGGGAGTTCGGGGTCAGCAATCTGGTGCTGGTGCTTCGGCCCCGATAATGAAACATGTTCTCGTTTTGCGTCGGCTTGGGTAGGGTGGCGCCATGCGCGCCGGCGACGATGCAGCGCGAAGCAATGAGGAGGAGCGGCGCAGATGCCAGAGAGCCAAACGACGGAATACGACAAGCTTTTCATCGGCGGCAAGTGGACTGCGCCGTCGACCGACGAGGTGATCGAGGTGCGCTGCCCGGCCACGGGCGAGTACGTCGGGAAGACGCCCATGGCGGCGGCCGCCGACGTCGACGCCGCGGTCGCCGCGGCCCGCGCGGCCTTCGACAACGGCCCCTGGCCCACGACGCCGCCCAAGGAGCGCGCGGCCGTGATCGCCAACGCGCTCAAGCTGATGGAGGAGCGCAAGGACCACTTCACCCAGCTGCTGGCGGCCGAGACCGGCCAGCCCCCGATGGGCGTCGAAACCATGCACTGGATGAGCTCCATCGGGGCGCTGAACTTCTTCGCCGGCCCCGCCGCCGACCAGGTCAAGTGGAAAGAGGTCCGCACCGGCGGCTACGGGCAGAGCATCGTCTACCGCGAGCCCATCGGCGTGGTGGGCGCGATCGTCGCGTGGAACGTGCCGCTGTTCCTGGCCGTCAACAAGCTGGGCCCGGCGCTGCTGGCCGGCTGCACCGTGGTGCTCAAACCGGCCGCCGAAACCCCCCTGAGCGCTAACGCTTTGGCGGAGGCCTTCGCCGAGGCGGGGCTGCCCGAGGGGGTGCTGTCGGTGGTGCCCGGCGGGATCGAGACGGGGCAGGCGCTGACCTCCAACCCGGGCGTCGACCTCTTCTCCTTCACCGGCAGCTCGGCCGTCGGCAAGGAGATCGGCCGTCGCGCCGCGGACATGCTCAAGCCGTGCACGCTGGAGTTGGGCGGCAAGTCCGCGGCCATTGTCCTCGAGGACGTCGACCTGGCGGCCGCCGTCCCGATGCTGGTGTTCTCCGGCATCATGAACACCGGGCAGGCCTGCGTGGCCCAGACCCGCATCCTGGCGCCGCGTTCGCGGTACGACGAAATCGTGGATGCGGTAGGCGCTTTCGTGCAGGCGCTACCGGTGGGCCTGCCGTCGGACCCGGCCGCCCAGATCGGCTCGCTGATCTCGGAGAAGCAGCGCGCCCGGGTCGAGGGCTACATCGCCAAGGGCATCGAGGAGGGCGCGCGGCTGGTGTGCGGCGGCGGCCGGCCCGAGGGCCTGGACAGCGGCTTCTTCGTGCAGCCGACGGTGTTCGCCGACGTCGACAACAAGATGACGATCGCCCAGGAGGAGATCTTCGGGCCCGTGCTGAGCATCATTCCCTACGACACCGAGGAGGACGCGATCAAGATCGCCAACGACTCGGTGTACGGCCTGGCCGGCAGCGTGTGGACCGCCGACGTGGAGCGCGGCATCTCGGTGGCGGAGAAGATCCGCACGGGGACCTACGCGATCAACTGGTACGCCTTCGATCCCTGTTGCCCCTTCGGCGGTTACAAGAACTCGGGCATCGGGCGTGAGAACGGCCCCGAGGGCGTGGAGCACTTCACTCAGCAGAAGAGCGTGCTCATGCCGATGGGTCACACCATCGAGGGCTGACGCTTAGCGCCGAACGCGCATCCATCCGCGAAACATCAGCAGGTCGCGGTGGGTGCGCGTTCGGCGTTTCCGGCCACGTCAAAACCGCAAATTATGCAATGAAGCATAGAAACATCGATAGTTACTGGCACGTAAATTAAGAGACGCGTCTGCGCGCTCACGGGTTTTGCGTGCTTCTGCGCTTATATAGGCAATAAAACTTGCTTACTGGACCGTTGTCTTATATGCTTCTCAGCATAATCATCGGCGGCGCTCAGGCCGGGAGAGAACCATGTGGATCATCGAGCTGAACATCGGCGGCTATCAATTCACCCGCGAGATGCCCGACCTCAAGCGCCGGAGTTTCCGGTTCAGCCCGCGCAGCGTGCACTGGCCGGCACTGCGGCACTCACACGCTGCATGACGTCAGCCACGGGAGGCACGAGAGTGGCGACCACGAGCGAAACACTGCAGGACCCCAGCCCGACGAAGCGCGGCGGCACGCGCCGGAAAATGCTGGCCAGCGCCGCCGAGGTGATGCGGGAGCGAGGCGCCGCGGGGGTGACCATCGACGCGGTGCTCGCCCGCAGCGGTGCGCCGCGCGGCTCGGTTTACTACCACTTTCCCGACGGCCGCAATCAGATCCTGATCGAGGCGCTGCGGTATTCCGGTGACTCCATGACCGCGATGATCGACGACGCCGCCGAGCAGGGCGCCCGGGTGCTGCTGGGCAAGTTCGTCGAGTTCTGGGAGCGCCTGCTGACCGAGGGCGGCTTCAGCGCGGGCTGCCCGGTGGTGGCCGCGGCGATCGGCTCGGACGACGACGACGCCCAGCTCTCCGCCGAGGCCGGCGCCATCCTGGGCCGTTGGTGCGCCGCGCTGACGCGGGCATTCACCCACGACGGCTTCGAAGAACCCTGCGCCGCCTCGCTGGCGGTGATGTCGATCGCCGCGCTGGAGGGCGCCATCGTGCTGTCCCGCTCGACCGGCAGCATCGACCCGTTGCGCCAGGTCGGCGATCAGCTCGAATTCCTGATCAAGGCAAGGGAATTCGTGCTACGCAACAATATCGGGGAGTGATCCCTCAGTCGCTGGCTGGCAGCGGCTTGACCTCTTTGAGCTGCAGCGCGGTCGCACCGACGCTCAGGCTTCCGGCGCCCGGCTTGGTCACCAGCACCTCGGCGCCGGTCTCGTCGACGTAGCGCTTGCCCATCACGGTGCCGTCGGCGAACGCCGGATCGAGTTCGCCCGAACGCTCGGCGCCTATCGGCACCATCGGCGCACCGCCACAACGCAAGTCGTCGAGGCTGTCGGCGCTCCTGACGACGATCACCTGCGTGTCACACACCTGGCTGGCCAGGCGGGTTCCATTCTTGATCATGCACGTAGCCCTTCCAGCGTCTCGATGATCTCCCGGCGAAGAACCTTGCCGGTGGGGGTCGTGGGCAGCTCGTCGCGAAACACCACCCGGTCCGGGGTTCGCGACCCGCGCAGGCTTTTCCGGACGTGCTCGCGCAGTTCCTCGGGATCGGGGTCCGCGCCGGGCCGGGGCACCACCACCGCGACGATCGCCTGACCCCACTGCGCATCCTCCACGCCGACCACGGCGACGTCGCGCACGTGCGGGTGCTCGACCAGGACCTCTTCGAGTTCGGCGGGCGCGATGTTCTCGCCGCCGCGGATGATGGTGTCGTCGCTGCGACCGCCGATGAACAGGTAGCCGTCCTCATCCAGCATTGCGACGTCTCTGGTTGGGAACCAACCGTTTTGGTCGAGCACCGAACCGATGCCGGTGTAGCGCCCGGAGACCTGCTCGCCCCGGACGAACAGCTCACCGGTCTGCCCGGGCCCGAGCACGTTGCCGTCCTCGTCGCGGATCTCGATCTCGATGCCGGGCACCGGCCGTCCCACCGAGGCGAGCCGCCTGGCCCACTTTTTCTGGTCGGGTCCCTTGGCGGCCTGCGCCGCCCGGTGGTCGTCGGGGGTCAGCACCGCGATGGTCGAGCTCGTCTCGGTAAGGCCGTAGGCGTTGACGAAGCCGACGCCGGGCAGCAGCTCCAGGGCCCGGCGGACCAGCGGCAGCCCCACCTTGGACCCGCCGTAGGCCAGGTTGCGCAGCGAGGGCAGCTCGTGGCCCTCGGCCTCCAGCGTGGCGACGATGCGGTCCAGCATGGTGGGCACGACCGTCGCGGTGGTCACGTTCTCGGCGTTGATCAACCGAACCCATTCCCTCGCATCGAAATTCGGCAGGTACACCATCTTGCGCCCGGCGTACAGGTTCGACAGGGCGGCGCCCACCCCGGCGATGTGATAGGGCGGCACGCAGATCAGCGCGGCGTCGCTCTCGTCGGCCGATTCGAATTCGACCGTGCCGGTGACATAGCTGGTCAGGTTGTTGTGCGACAGCTCCACGGCCTTGGGCTGCGACGTGGTGCCCGAAGTGAACAGGACGACCGCGACCGAGTCGGGGTCGGGAAACTCGGCGGCGGGCTCAGCGTCGCGCGCGGCCGCCAGGAATTGGTCCGTGGTCATCAGCCGGCCGGGGGCGTCGCCGACCATGTCCCGGTACCGGTCGTCGACGATCACCAGCGGCTCGGGCAGGCGCTCGATCAGCGCCCGGATGCCGTCGGCCGAGAGCCGGTAGTTGAGCGGGGTGAAGGGCAGCCCGGCGCGCGCGGCCGCAAAGATCAGCACCGGCAGCATCGCGCCGCCGGTGCCCACGTAGACCACGTGTTGGGCGTTCGATCCCGCGATCACCCCGGCGCCACCGTCGGCGAGATCGCTGAGCTGCTGGGTCGTCAGCCGCAGCGCGCCCGAGTGCCCCTCGGACACCACGGCCGGGCGATCGGGATTGCTCGACGCGGCCATCTCCAGCAGCAACGAAATACTCACGCTTGCACTTTCTCCGGTATCAACGCGTTACAAAGCTGATCAAAAGTGTCATGTTCGACTGTAGTTTAGATCACGCGACACCGTCGAAGCCCGGGCCGGGGCTCAGCTGCCCGTCCAGCGCGGCGGGCGCTTCTCGGCGAAGGCGATGGCGCCCTCTTTGGCGTCGTTGGACGCGAACACCGGAGTCAGGATCTTGTTCTGCTCGGCGAACATGTTGTCGGGGTTCCAGCCCCGGGACTCGACGATGATCCGCTTGGTGGCGGCCACCGCGAGCGGCCCGTTGGCGGCGATCCTCTCGGCCAGCGCGATGGCCTCGTCGAGTGCTTTGCCGGGCTCGGCCAGCACGTTGACCAACCCCAGCTCATGGGCGCGATCGGCCGGCAGGTTGTCGCCGGTGAGGGCGAGCTCCATGGCGATCGCCGACGGGATGCGCTGCGGCAGCCGCAGCAGGCCGCCCCCGCCCGCGACCAGGCCGCGTTTCACCTCGGGGATACCGAAGGCCGACTCCCTGGACGCGACGATCAGGTCGGTGGCCAAGGCCAATTCGGTGCCGCCGGCCAGGGCGTAGCCCTCGACCGCCGCGATGAGCGGCTTGACCGGTGGACGCTCGGTGAAGCCCATGCCGCGGCCCTCGACGATGGGCAGCTCGCCCCGCGCGAAGGCCTTGAGGTCCATGCCCGCGCAGAACGATCCGCCGGCGCCGGTCAGGATGCCCACCGAAAGACCCGCGTCGCCGTCGAGCCGGTCGACGGCCTCGGCCAGGCCGTTGGCCACCGCGGCGTTGACCGCATTCTTGGCCTTCGGCCGGTTGATCGTGATGATCAGGACCCGATCCCGTTGTTCGACCAGGACTTCGGGTTCGTTGGCTTCTTCGCTCACGGCCGCACAGCTCCTTCGGGTAGGGGTGGCTGCTATCCGAGAAGATGGTAGCGGTCGACGGAAATGGCATTGGCACCAGTCGAGAGTCCCATTACCAAGGGCGGACCTCAGGCCGGCGCCATCGCGGCTTCGACCACGGTGAGTTGCTCGGAAAGCCCGGCGGCCCTTCGTATTTCGACAAAGTCGGCCACCATGGCCTCGGTCACCTCGTGCGGGTCCTTGAGCGTGGCGCCGTCCGAGAGCACCGAGATGTTGAGCTGGTCGACATAGCTCCAGACGGTGATGTTGAGGCCGCTGCCGGCGGTCAACGGACCCACCGAGTAGATCTCGGTGACCAGCGCCCCGCCGACGCGGCCACGTTCCCGCGGACCCGGAACGTTGGAGATGTTCAGGTTCAGGATCTTGTTGTGCCCGTCGCGCCCGGACGCCCACCGGAAGAAGGCCTGGGTGGGCGCGGGCGGCATGTAGGCCGCCCAGCGGCTGACCAGCTCCGGCCCCATCAGCTGGTTGCTCTCCTTGGCGGCGAGGGCGTTCTCATGGGTGCACCGCACCCGCTCCAGTGGATCGTCGGAGTCGGTCGGCAGGCCCACCAGCACACCGGTGAAACGATTCCCGGAGATGCGCTCGGGTGAGAAGTCGAAGCTCATCGGCACCGACGCCAGCAGCGGTTCGGCCTTGCCGTCGTAGCGCAGCAGCAGGGTGCGCAGGGCGCCGGCCGACATGGCCAGCACCATGTCGTTGATGGTCGCCCCGAGCCGCTTGCCGGTCTCCTTGACGTCGGCCAGCGCCAGCGTGGCGGTGGCGAACCGGCGTTCGGGCGTGATCTTGTGGTTCATGAAGGTCGGCGGCGGCTCGAACGGCCGGGTCAGCTCCGGCGACAGCTTGCGCGAGCTGCGCCGCACCCGGCCCAGGCCCTCGGCCGTGTAGCGGATCGTGTGCGGGATCCGCCCGACGTGGCGCAGGTGATCCGCGAAGGCCGAACTCAACAGCTGGCGCGGGGTGGGTGCCGGGTCGCACAGGTACGGGCCACCCTCCGGTCCGGGCTGCAGGTCCATGCCGCGGGCCATCAGGTTGGCCGAGGCGACGCCGTCGGCGAGCGCGTGGTGAATCTTGCCGACCACCGCGATCCGGTTGTTGGCCAGGCCTTCGATGAAGTACATCTCCCACAGCGGGCGGCTGCGGTCCAACGGCGTGCTGGCGATGCGACCGATGGCCTCGTCCAGCTCGCGCCGTCCGCCCGGCGCGGGCAGCCGCCACGGCCGAATGTGGTAGTCCAGGTCGAGCTCGCAGTGCTCCCGCCACATCGGATGGTGAAGCTTGAGCGGGATCTCGACTAGCTGGTAGCAGAACGGCTCGAGCTTGTTCAGGCGGCCGCGGATGACTTCGCGGAACGCGCCGATGTCGAAGTCACGCCGATCGGAATCGAGTTCGATCACAGCGGCTTTGATCGTGTGCATGTGCACGTTCGGCGTTTCGCTGTACAACAGGACCGCGTCCCACCCGCTCAGCCGTTTCACCGCTGCCCCTTACCCATAAAGGGACCATACTCAGCGGCGGCTGCTCAGATAACCTCTTTGGCCGCGTTTGTCTTGGTGCGATAAACCTGGTTGAGGAACAGCGAAGTCGCGTGCGCGGCCGCGCCCGCCCGCTCCCCGTCGATGAGGTCGTAGCCGTGGCCCGCGCCCGGCAGCTCCAGGTAGCCCACCATCGAATGCGAGACGGCCCGCATCCGGTCGACGAAGCTGCGCGCCTGCTCGACGGGGATGACGCTGTCCCTGCTGCCGTGAATCACCAAGAACGGCGGCGCATTTCGGTGCACACGCGCGATCGGCGACGCGTCGCGGAACACCTCGGGGTGGCGGTCGATCCTGCGCTTGACCACCACCCGCTCCAAGAAGTCGACGAACCGGTCGCGCTCGGGCGTCGAGCGGTCCTCCCAGTCGTAGCGACCGTAGATGCCGACGACCGCGTCCACCGAGGTGTTGGCGCCCTCTGGCAGCTTCGCGTGATACTGCGGGTCGTCGGGGGTCAGCCCGGCCAGTGCGGAAAGGTGCCCGCCTGCCGAACAACCCGCCACCGCGACGAAATCGCGGTCACCGCCGAACTTGTCGACGTTGGCGCGGGCCCAGGCGATGGCGGTCTTGACGTCGATGATGTGCCGGGGCCAGCGGTGGTGCGGGGCGACGCGGTAGTCGATCGCCAGGCAGACCCAGCCCTGCTCGGCCAGCCGGGACATCAGGGCGGAGCCCTGGCCCATCGCCTTGCCATGCACCCAGGCGCCGCCCGGGACGAAGATCAGCACCGGCGCGGGCTGCGCGGGATCGTGTCGGCCGCGGACCTTGAGGTGGAGTGGCCCGCCGCACTGCGGACGCCGCCGATCTGGGATG
>NZ_LZJM01000306.1:0-6357 GCF_001667665.1 Mycobacterium sp. E342 | reverse complement strand
CCTCGCGCAGCAGGTTGATGCCGACGAGGACGTCGTACTCGCCCAGGCGCAGCTGGCGCAGCAGCTCCACCCGGCGCAGCGTGTCGACCTCGGAGTGCAGGTAGCGCACCCGGATGCCCATCTCCAGCAGGTAGTCGGTGAGGTCCTCGGCCATCTTCTTCGTCAGCGTGGTGACCAGCACCCGCTCGTCGGCGTCGGTGCGCTTCCGGATCTCGCCGATCAAGTCGTCGATCTGGCCCTTGGTCGGCTTGACCACCACTTTCGGGTCCACCAGCCCGGTCGGCCGGATGACCTGCTCGACGAACTCGCCGCCGGCCTGGCTGAGTTCGTAGGGGCCAGGGGTGGCCGACAGGTACACCGTCTGCCCGATCCGGTCGGCGAACTCCTCCCAGGTCAGGGGGCGGTTGTCGCAGGCGGACGGCAGCCGGAACCCGTATTCGACCAAGTTGCGCTTGCGGGACATGTCGCCCTCGTACATGCCGCCGATCTGCGGCACGGTGACGTGCGACTCGTCGATGACGAGCAGGAAGTCCTCCGGGAAGTAGTCGAGCAGCGTGGCCGGCGGCGAGCCCGGGCCGCGGCCGTCGATGTGGCGCGAGTAGTTCTCGATTCCCGAACAGAAGCCGACCTGGCGCATCATCTCGATGTCGTAGTTGGTGCGCATCCGCAGCCGCTGCGCCTCCAGCAGCTTGCCCTGGCCCTCCAGCTCGGCCAGCCGCTCCGCCAGCTCCTCCTCGATCGTCGAGATGGCGTGGACCATCCGCTCCGGGCCGGCGACGTAGTGGGTGGCCGGGAAGATGCGCAGCGAGTCGACCTGGCGGATCACGTCGCCGGTCAGCGGGTGCAGGTAGTACAGCGCCTCGATCTCGTCGCCGAAGAACTCGATGCGCACCGCCAGCTCTTCGTAGGACGGGATGATCTCGACCGTGTCGCCGCGCACCCGGAACGAGCCGCGGGTGAAGGACAGGTCGTTGCGGGTGTACTGGACGTCGACCAGCAGCCGCAGCAGCGCGTCGCGGGGCACCTCGGTGCCCACGCTGAGTTCCACGGAGCGGTCCAGATACGACTGCGGCGTTCCCAGGCCGTAGATGCACGACACCGAGGCCACCACGACCACGTCGCGCCGCGAGAGCAGCGACGACGTCGCGGAGTGCCGCAGCCGCTCCACGTCGTCGTTGATCGAGCTGTCCTTTTCGATGTAGGTGTCGGTCTGGGCGATGTACGCCTCCGGCTGGTAGTAGTCGTAGTACGACACGAAGTACTCAACCGCGTTGTGCGGCAACATCTCTCGAAGTTCGTTGGCCAGCTGTGCGGCCAGCGTCTTGTTCGGCGCCATGACCAGCGTGGGCCGCTGCAGCCGCTCGATGAGCCAGGCGGTGGTGGCCGACTTGCCCGTGCCGGTGGCGCCGAGCAGCACCACGTCGCGCTCCCCCGCCCTGATGCGGCGTTCCAGCTCGTCGATGGCGGCCGGTTGGTCGCCGGCGGGCGAGTGCGGGCTGACCACCTCGAAGTGGCCACCGACGCGCACGACCTCGTCGACCGCGCGGTATTCCGAATGTGCGAGTACCGGATGCTCCGTGGCGAAAGCCATGCCACCAGGGTAGAACCGTGCACCGACAAGTGTCGGGCACTCGTCTAGGTAGGCCTTGACCAGGTGGTCGCGCTCAGAGTGGGTTTCCGTATCGACGAGGCTCCGTGGCGGGCCGCTCTTCGTCCTTCGACGACCATGCTCTGTTGGATGACGTGCGCCTATACGCCTCCGGGATGCTTGATGGTCGTTCTGGGAGGTCTTCGCGCGGAAAACCAAACCACCAAATCGTGTCCGGCTCACCCGGGCGACGAAAAGACGAGGAGGGCTGGTTCTCCTCGAAATCGAGCAGATAGTAATAGAGCACCGCCTCGTCCAAATTTGGCCACGGGGCAGGATCGATAATCGACTCCCTGGTGTCGCGGGCCAGTCCCCAGGTTCTGTCCGACGGTGGTGCCGTGTACACCACGTACATCATTGTTCCGTCGGTCCAGGCGTGGGAGACCAGATAAGGGTTGTTACGCCTGCTGTTCTCGTCATCGATACGGCGCAACAATTTCCGCAGCACATCAGCCGCAAACTGCGCTTGAGCGTCGTCGGGTTCAGTTGATGGGCACATTTTTGTTCACCCACGGCGGGCACAGCGTCCAGCCCGGTTCCACTTCGACCACGCCGCTACCGCCGGCGAGCGGATACATCGAGATCACCCCGACCTCCGTCAGGTATGCCCGCGCGTCCTTCGTTGATGTTCACAACGATCCTCATTGTCAGGCTCTCGCCGGTGTCCTCACAGTCAGCGATTCCCAGGGGTCCTCGTGTGCAGTGGACGCGATTGATCGGAACTTCGTAGACGAGAGTCCCGTCGTTATTACTGATCGGTCGACTGTGTGAGATCAGATCTTTGAACACATTGGGGTTGGTTACGTGATGTCTCCAAAACGCCTTATCCCATCCGAAACCCTGTTGTGTTCGCTCGTCGTAGTAACCGCGACGGAGAACCACGTGGTTGCCGTCTAAGTCGGTGGCCTCGGCGATCACTTCGTTGACGGGGTACGACCCGGTTGGTGGTGGATCCTCTTTGAACGTGTGGTTGTCGACGGCTTGGATTTTGGGTTTTCGCTGCGGTGCGCCAGAGGTCGGGGCTTGCGGGAAGATGTCGCGGATTCCGGCCATAGCCGCGGTAACCTTGCCAGCGACCTGTTCGTCCAGGGAGACGACTTGCGCCGCGCGCTGGCGAATATCACGCGCATAGGCTTGCGCCTCAGCTTCCCGGGCAGCTCGCCGCGCGATCGAACCGTCAGTCGAGCTATCGGTAACTGACATGTCTTCGCGCACATCGAAACCCGCCCTAAAGGCGTCCTCGACGACATACCGAACCCGCAAGCGAGCTGCGGACAGGTCGGAGGCACCGCTTCGGGCAACCCGCGCCGCCGCTTGCAGCTGATCGGCGACCGCACTGGTTTTCAGCATGTCGGCATGCGTCGCCGCATGCAACGCGTCAGCGCCACGACCTTGCCAATCGACCGATAGGCCATCACGCCAAATTTGGTTGGCGACCGCATAGCTGCGCGCGCCGGCCATCTCCCAATGGTCGGCCACCTCTGTCAAGTGTCCGGTCGGCCAGGCCAGCACCTGCGAGAGGATCGGGAACCCCGCCATCGCTGACATCGGCTACAACGCGATGGTCGAATGGACCACAGCCGCCATCTCGTCGGCGGAGTCAGTTTCATTGACGTCGTAGCGACCATCGGCTTCGGTGACGCGAGTTGCTTGGGCACGCACTCGGCTCGCTAGCGCCGCAGTGAAAGCGGTGACGTCGGCATGGGCGACATTGACGGCGGACGCGCTGGCCTGGCACGAAAATCCGGACGCAGTCGGAGCCGCCAAAGCCTCTAGCTCGTCCGCCGACGCCGCCCACCCGGTAGCCATCACCTGTAGAGCAGCGGTACTGACGCGCACTGCCTGCATTCGCATAAGTTTATTCGGAATGTGACGCCGCGAAAGTCAGTCAGCGCGCCCGAGAACCAGCCCCGTCCTTCACACGAGTACAGGTTTGGAAGGGCAAGACGAACGTCCAACGTGATAGCGCGGGCGCTATCAAACTCGCGCGTAGCCGATTGGTCCGGACGCGCCGCTATCCCCCCGGCCGCGTCCAGGTCCGGGTGACGGGATCGCACTGCAGCAGATAACCGTCGTTCGAGGTGGTCATGGCGAAGACCGAGGTGCCCGGGCGGTCGCAGGAGCTGCCGGAGGCGTGCACGCCCATCGTGATCGGCGCCTTGGCCCAGCTGTTGCCCTCGCAGACGATCTGCTCGCTGTTGGTCGGGTCGTAGGCCAGCTTGCCGACGTCGCCGCAGACCGCGCCGAGCACGGGCGGCGCCGGGGCCGTCGCCGCCGTCGACACGCTGACGGCCTGGGCGGGATCGCCCAAGTCCACCCCGGCCGGCACGTCGCCGACCCGGGTGGCCACCACGGGCACCCGGACCACCGCGCCCTGCGCGCCGCACTCGTTGCTGAGCACGGTCTCGGTCACGGTGCCGCGCAGGCTGCCGTCGGCCTGTGGCGCCAGCGACCATGCCAGCGTCTCCTGCTGAGTGGCCGGGGCCTGCCCGTTGGGCGGGGCGCAGCCCAGCCGGTCCTGTTGCGGGGCGCCCTGCCAATAGCCGCCGACGAAGCGCAAGGTGTCCGTCTGGCCGGCGGCGGTCTGGTGGGCGGCGTCGTCCAGCCGCGCTCCGGTGGCCGCACACCCGTTGGTGGTGCACACCGACCGGAAGGCCCACCACCCGGTGGCGGGGCCGTCGTGGCGGATCGCGACGCCGTTGGTGGTGCGCTTGCTCTGGTCGTAGTCCAGCCTGTAGGTGCCGTTGAGCACCGGTCCGCCGGAGCTGGCCGGCGCGGCGCTGGGCGAGGGGGCGGACGGTTTGGACGCGAGCGCGGGATTGCCCGGCGGGGTGTCCGGCTCGAACGAGTACAGCACCGACCAGGTGGCCGCCACCGCAATGAGCATCGCGCACACCAGCCCGACCGCCCACCGCGCCCGCGAGGAGAACCGGTGGTGCATCGCCGCGACGCTGCTCGGCTGGGCTCGGGGGCCGGCCGCTTCGACGTCGTCGACTCGCTCGCCGACGGCGGTGGCGAACGCGCGACACCGCTCGAATCTGTCCTCGGGTTGTTTGGCCAGGGCCTTGCCGAACACCTCGTCGAGGTGGGCCAGCTCCGGGCGGTAATCGCTGAGCAGGGGCGGCTCCTCGTGCAGGTGCTGGCTGATCACCGCGATCGGATTCGAATGCTGAAACGGCGGCGCACCGGTGAGCAGGTGGAAAGCCGTTGCGGCCAACGCGTATTGGTCCGCGCGCCCGTCGATGTTGGACCCCGTCAACTGCTCCGGTGCGGCGTAGGCCACCGTTCCGACGGCGACGTTGGTCTCGGTGATTCCGCTGATGTCACCCAGGTGGCGGGCGACACCGAAGTCCGCCAACAGGATTCGGCGTTCCCCGTCATCGGGATGGGTGAGCAGGATGTTGGCCGGTTTGACGTCGCGGTGCAGCAGCCCCCGGTCGTGGGCGTAATCCAGGGCACCCGCGACGGCGTGCACGATGGCGCGCACCTCGTCGATCGGCATGCCGTCGGGGTGGCGCTCCTTCACCAGCCGGGAGGCGTCGGTGCCCTCGACATAGTCCATGGAAATCCAGAGGTGGCCGTTGAATTCCCCCCGGTCGTGCACGCCGACGATGTGGGGATGCCACAGCGTCGCAGCGAGATCGGCCTCCCGGTTGAACCTTTCGCGAAACTCAGGATCGGCGGTGACCGCCTCCGCCAAGACCTTGATGACGTCGCGACGTGGCAACCGGGGATGCAGCGCCAGGTACACCTCGGCCATGCCACCGGCGCCCAGCTGCCGCAAGATCGTGTACCCCGCGAACGGGGCCCCGCCGTCGATCGACAGGCGGGAACCGTCGGCCTGGCCGGCGTGCGGCGCCGCCTCGGCCTCCGCGCTCGGGGTCGAAGCGACCGGCGGGATGCGGCGGAACAGGTGGGAGATGGTGACCGCGGGCACCGACTGAAAGCCCGCGCGCAGCGCTGCGCGGGCCTGACGGGGGCTGCTCAACAGCCGGCGCCCGGCGCCGATGCGCCGGGTGGTCCCGTTGTCCTCGTCCATCGATCACCTCACCCCCTCGTAGCCGGCCGGGGCTCGCCGCGGCCCCGCACGGCGCGCGACACCACGGGCACATGGACCGCGATTGGAGCCCTGCTCCTTCGGCGCTTCGGCCGGCACGGCGATGTGCCCGGCGCGCCGGAAATCTCCCCTTACGTTCAAGATCATGCCGGATTCCGATGGGGGGTTCGTCTCACCAAGCTATGAAACCGCTATGAGTGCCCGCGCGGAAACATAGCGAAATCACAGGCCCCTCAACGGAAAGCACCCGCGGTGCGCCCCGATACTTGAGTAGTGACCCGACCCGCCCCGCCCATCCTGACGATTCGGCACGACGGGTACCAACGATCCTTCGCGGCCGGACACGAGGTGGTCGTCGGCCGCGACATGCAGGCCGACATGCGCATCGCCGATCCGCGCATCTCGCGTGCCCACCTGATCCTGCGTTTCGACCAGGGACGCTGGTTGGCAATCGACAACGGCTCGCTGAACGGCACCTACCTCAACGGCTATCGGATGCCGGTCATCGACGTCCACGACGGTCAGAGCATTCACGTCGGCAATCCGCGGGGCCCCCGGCTGACCTTCGCCGTCGGGCCGCAGCAGGGCTACTCCGACCGGCCCGGCCGGACCCGGCCGAGCCCCGAGCCCGGGCCGCCGACGCTGGCGTGGT
>NZ_LZJM01000305.1:0-16897 GCF_001667665.1 Mycobacterium sp. E342 | reverse complement strand
GAGTCACCCCTTGACCAACGCTCGCTCGAGGATCGGGGCCAGATCCAGGCCAGCGGGCATGGTGCCGTAGGCGCCGCCCCACTGCCCGTCGAGCCGGGTGGTCAGGAAGGCCTCCGCGACGGCGGGGTGGCCGTGGCGCACCAGCAGCGATCCCTGCAGCGCCAGGCAGATGTCCTCGGCGACCTTGCGGGCCCGCTGCGCGATGGTGTCCAGGTCTGTCAGGTCGCGGCGCAGGCGCTCGACGTGCGCGCCCAGTCGCGGGTCGGCGCCCGCGCTTTCGGCCACCTCGTCGAACAGCACCTCGACGCATTCGGGGCGGGTGGCCATGGCGCGCAACGTGTCCAGCGCGCTGACGTTGCCCGAGCCCTCCCAGATGCCCATCAGCGGCGCCTCACGGAACAGCCGCGGCATGCCCGAGTCCTCGACGTAGCCGTTGCCGCCCAGGCATTCCAGCGCCTCGGCGGCGTGCGGGGTGGCCCGCTTGCACACCCAGTACTTGCTGGCCGCCAGACCGATGCGGCGCAGCAGCGCCTCCCGGTCGTCGCCCCGCAGGGCCTTGTCGGTGGCGCCGGCCATCCGCATCGCCACCATGGTGGCGGCCTCGGCCTCCACGGCCAGGTCGGCCAGCACGTTGCGCATCAACGGCTGGTCGATCAGGTAGGCGCCGAACGCCTTTCGGTGTTGGGCGTGGTGGATGGCCCGCGTCAGTCCGGTGCGCATGCTCGTGGCGCTGCCCAGGGTGCAGTCCAGTCGGGTGAGGTTGACCATCTCGATGATGGTGGGCACGCCGCGGCCCTCCTCACCCACCAGCCACGCGATGGCGCCGTCGTATTCGACCTCACTCGACGCGTTGGCGTGGTTGCCGAGCTTGTCCTTGAGCCGCTGCAGGAACATGCGGTTGCGGGTGCCGTCGGGCAGTATCCGCGGCAGCAGGAAGCAGGACAGCCCGCCGGGCGCTTGGGCGAGGACCAGGAAAATGTCGCACATCGGCGCCGAGGTGAACCACTTGTGTCCGGTCAGGCGGTAGCTGCCGTCACCGTTGGGGGTCGCCTGCGTGGTGCCGGCGCGCACGTCGGACCCGCCCTGCTTCTCGGTCATCGACATGCCGGCGGTGATGCCGCGCTTGGTGGTGGCGAGCTTGAGTTCGGGGTCGTATTCGCGGCTGGTGAGCAGGGGCTCGTAGACCGCCGCCAGTTCGGGCTGGTAGCGCAGCGCGGGGACGACAGCGTAGGTCATCGAGATCGGGCAGGTGTGGCCAGGCTCGACGTTCCAGACCGACATCTTCGCGGCGCGCACCACATGCGCGCCCGGGCGGTCGTCGGCCCACGGGGCGGCATGGATGCCGCTGGCAATCGCCGTGCGCATCAACTCGTGGTAGGCCGGGTCGTACTCGACCTCGTCGATGCGATGACCGTACTTGTCGTGCGTGCGCAGGATCGGCCGGTTGCGGTCGGCCAGCTCACCCCACCGCTGGGCCTCGCGGCCGCCCGCGATCGCGCCGACCTCGTTCACCTCTTCTGAGCCCCACTCCCCGCCCTCGCGGATCAGGGCCTCCACGAGCACCGCGGACGTCGCGGGATTGTGGTTTTCCAGCGGCGGGACCTGGTTGGTGACGACATGCGTATCCGACATGCCCCTCATGTTACATTTTTCCGACAGTCGCACAAGACATGTAATGCTTGTGGGTCAGCGGGCGCGGGTTCGGAAGAACGCCCACAGCGCCTGGCTGGCGAACGGCGGCCATTCGTGGCCGCCCTGATCGATCGTGATGAGCGTGACGCCACGGTGGCCGGCGCATTCCGCCGTCGACGTGGTGACCGGACCGTCGGTCGTGCTGGCCGGGTCCGCACACTGGTCCACGTTGCGCCAGAACGCATTCACGCTGGGAACCGGTGGGCCGTTGATGACGCTGAAACCCTGCCCGCCGCCGTAGGGCACCAGCCGATCCGCCGTGCCGTGGATGTGCATGATCGATATCGGGCGCGGGTTCGGGCACCCGTTCAGCAAAGTGCCGGCCACCGGGCCGATGGCGGCGAAGATGTCGGTGGCGCACGCCAGCGTGTAGGACATGATGCCGCCGTTGCTCATTCCGGTGACGTAGACCCTGGCGGGATCGGTGCGGACGTTCTTGGCGATGTCGGCCACCGCCGCGGTGATGAAGGCGACGTCGTCGACGTTTTCCCGTCCGGGCCGGCCGCAGCAAGATTCCCCGTCGACGTTCCAGGCCCGGTCGAGCCCGTCGGGGTAGGCGACGACGAACCGGCCCGAATCGGCCAATTCGTCCCAGCCGTAATCCCTTTCGACTTGCCGCGCGCTACCGGAATAGCCGTGCAGCACGAGGACCAGCGGTGCCGAATCCGGTGTTGCCGCGGGCTTGTAGAGCCGATAACTGCGATCGTGTCCGCCCACCTGGAGGTGGTGCAAACTGGTGCCGGCCACGAAGCCCGACGGCAGTGTCGGCGCACAGCCCGCGACCAGCAAGACGACCCCGAGCAGGGCGAGCCGACCGAGCACGGCCGTGACTCAGCCGCTGGTCTTTTCCCGCAGGAACGCGATGTCGTCCTTGCGGCCCTCGTCGGCGGTCTCGCAGATGACCGGCGCGTCGGCCGCCTTGACAACCGCGGCGAGCAGCTCGGGGTCGATCTGGCCGGTACCGAAGTTCGCGTGCCGGTCGGCACCCGAGCCCGCCGCGTCCCTCGAGTCGTTGCAGTGCACCAGGTCGATGCGCCCGGTCAGCGCCTTGATCCGGTCCACCGCGTCGATCAATTGCTCACCCGCCGCCCACGCATGGCAGGTGTCCAGGCAGAACCCGATTCCCTTGTCGCCGATGTGATCCCAGAGCCTGCCGATGGTGTCGAAGTAGCGGGCCATCGCGTGGTCGCCGCCCGCGGTGTTCTCCAGGTACACCTGCACGTCGGTTTCCAGGTAGTCCAGCGCTTTGACCCACCGCTCGAAGCCGGCCTCCATGTCGTCGTCATCGGCGTGGCCGCCGTGCACGATCACCGCCGTCGCGTCGATCTCTGACGCGGCGTCGCAGGTGTCCTGAAGGATCTTGCGCGACGGGATCCGGATGCGGTTGTTCGCCGATGCCACGTTGATGAGGTAGGGCGCGTGGACATAGAGCGGGACGCTCGACGCCTTGAGCGCCTCGGCGTCTTCGCGGGGCTTCGGCTTCTTCCAGCTCTGCGGGTTGCTGAGGAAGAACTGCACCACGTCGGCGCCGTCCGCCTGCGCGGCGGCCAGCGGGTCGTCATTGCGGACATGTGAACCGATCAGCACGCGGCCAGTGTAGTGCGGCAGCCGGACGGTACAACGAAAAAGCCCCGGGCCAACGCCCGGGGCTCTTTCGTTGTCGATTACCGGTAGTCGCTGTAGCCGTAGTCGTCCAGCGGAACCGCGGCACCGGTCGCCTGACCGAAGTCCGGGCTGTAGTACTGATCCTCGTAGGACGGGATCGTGTACGCGGCGGCCCGGGCCTCCTCGGTCGGCTGCACCTGGATGTTGCGGTACCGGTTGATGCCGGTACCGGCCGGGATCAGCTTTCCGATGATCACGTTCTCCTTCAGACCGTTGAGCTTGTCGCTGCGGCAGTTGATGGCCGCATCGGTCAGCACTCGCGTGGTCTCCTGGAACGACGCCGCGGACAGCCACGAGTCGGTGGCCAGCGACGCCTTCGTGATACCCATCAGCACCGGGCGGCCGGCGGCGGGCTCGCCACCCTCGGCCACCACCCGACGGTTCTCCGCCTCGAACTCCGCGCGGTCGATCAGCGAACCGGGCAGGAACTCCGTCGAACCCGAGTCGATGATGGTGACGCGGCGCAGCATCTGGCGAACGATCACCTCGATGTGCTTGTCGTGGATCGACACACCCTGGGCGCGGTACACCTCCTGGACCTCGCGGACCAGGTGGATCTGCACCTCGCGGGGGCCCTGCACGCGCAGCACCTCGTGCGGGTCGGCCGAGCCCTCCATCAGCTGCTGGCCCACCTCGACGTGGTCGCCGTCGGACAGCACCCGCTCGGAACCGTCCTCGTGCTTGAACACCCGCAGCCGCTGGCGCTTGGACAGCTTGTCGTACACGACCTCCTCGCTCCCGTCGTCGGGAACGATGGTGATCTTGTAGAAGCGCTCGCCCTCCTCCAGCTGCACCCGCCCGGTGACGTCGGCGATCGGTGCCTTGCCGCGCGGCACCCGGGCCTCGAACAGCTCCTGCACCCGCGGCAGACCGCCGGTGATGTCCTCACCGACACCACCCTGGTGGAAGGTGCGCATGGTCAGCTGCGTGCCGGGCTCGCCGATGGACTGGGCCGCGACGATACCGACGGCCTCGCCGATGTCGACCAGCTTTCCGGTCGCCATGGACCGCCCGTAGCAGGTGGCGCACACGCCGGTGCCCGTGGTGCAGGTCAGCACCGAACGCACCTTGACCTGGGTGATGCCCGCGGCCAGCAGCGCGTCGATCTCCGGGTCACCGAGGTCCTCGCCGCGTGCGACGACGACGTTACCGGCCTCGTCGACCGCGTCGGTGCCCAAAGTCCGCGCGTACGCCGAGGTTTCGATGTACGGGTCGCGGATCAGGGTGCCGTCGGGCTGACGCTCGGCCAGCTCGACCACGATGCCCCGCTCGGTCTCGCAGTCGTGCTCGCGGACGATGACGTCCTGGCTCACGTCCACCAGACGACGGGTCAGGTAACCCGAGTCGGCGGTACGCAACGCGGTGTCCGCCAAGCCCTTTCGGGCGCCGTGGGTGTTGATGAAGTACTCCAGCACGGTCAGGCCCTCGCGGAACGACGACTTGACCGGGCGCGGGATGAACTCACCCTTGGGGTTGGTCACCAGACCCTTCATGCCGGCGAGCGTTCGGGTCTGGGTGAAGTTACCCGTGGCACCCGAGTCGACGATCGTGATGATCGGGTTGTCGGCGGGGTAGTGCTCGCGGAGCGCCTGACCGACCTCGTCGGTGGCTTCCTTCCAGATCTCCACCAGTGCCTCGTTGCGCTCGTCGTGGTTCAAAGCGCCGCGCTGGAACTGCTTTTCGACTTTCTCCGCCCGCTCCTCGTAGTGGTCGAGGATCTCCTTCTTGCGCGGGGGGACCAGCACGTCGGCCATCGACACGGTGACACCGCTGCGGGTGGCCCAGTAGAAGCCGGCGTCCTTGAGCTTGTCGACGGTCTGCGCGACCACGATCATCGGGTAGCGCTCGGCCAGGTCGTTGATGATGGCGGCCTGCACCTTCTTGTGCATCTGCTTGTTCACGAACGGGTAGCCGTGCGGCAGCAGCTCGTTGAACAGCACCCGGCCCAGGGTGGTGTCGGCCATCCAGGCATCGCCGGGCTGCCAGCCGTTGGCACCGAACAGCTCGGCCTCGATCTCGGCGGGCGGACGCAGCTGCGTCAGCCGCACCTTGATCTTGGCCCGCACCGACAGCACGCCGCGGTCGGCGGCCATGATCGCCTCGGCCGGCGAGGAGTACACGCCGACCTCCGGGGTGTCCTTGGCGGCGGGCGCGTACTCGCCCTTGTCGCCGGCGACCTCGGTGGTCAGGAAGTACAGCCCGGTCACCATGTCCAGTCGCGGCATGGCCAGCGGACGCCCGGACGCGGGCGACAGGATGTTGTTGGAAGACAACATCAGGATGCGGGCCTCGGCCTGCGCCTCCGCGGAGAGCGGCAGGTGCACGGCCATCTGGTCACCGTCGAAGTCGGCGTTGAACGCCTCACACACCAGCGGGTGCAGCTGAATCGCCTTGCCCTCCACCAGCATCGGCTCGAAGGCCTGGATGCCCAGCCGGTGCAGGGTGGGCGCGCGGTTCAGCAGCACCGGGTGTTCGGCGATGACCTCTTCGAGGACGTCCCACACCTGGGGGCGCTGCCGCTCCACCATGCGCTTGGCGCTCTTGATGTTCTGCGCGTGGTTGAGGTCGACGAGCCGCTTCATCACGAAGGGCTTGAACAGCTCGAGCGCCATCAGCTTGGGCAGGCCGCACTGGTGCAGCTTGAGCTGCGGGCCGACGACGATGACCGAACGGCCCGAGTAGTCGACGCGCTTGCCGAGCAGGTTCTGGCGGAACCGACCCTGCTTGCCCTTAAGCAGATCCGACAGCGACTTCAGCGGACGGTTACCCGGCCCGGTGACCGGCCGACCGCGACGGCCGTTGTCGAACAGCGCGTCCACGGACTCCTGCAGCATCCGCTTCTCGTTGTTGACGATGATCTCGGGCGCACCGAGGTCGATCAGCCTCTTGAGCCGGTTGTTGCGGTTGATCACCCGGCGGTACAGGTCGTTCAGGTCGCTGGTGGCGAACCGGCCACCGTCGAGCTGCACCATCGGGCGCAGCTCCGGCGGGATCACCGGGACGGCGTCGAGCACCATGCCCATCGGCGAGTTGCCCGACTGCTGGAAGGCGGCGACCACCTTCAACCGCTTCAACGCGCGAAGCTTCTTCTGCCCCTTGCCGTTTCGGATGACGTCACGCAGGATCTCGGCCTCGGCGTCGATGTCGAAGTTCTCGATGAGCTTCTGGATCGACTCCGCGCCCATGGCGCCGGTGAAGTACTCGCCGTAGCGGTCGACGAGCTCGCGGTAGAGGTTCTCGTCGACGATCAGCTGCTTGGGGGCCAGCTTGGTGAAGGTGTTCCAGATGTCCTCCAGCCGGTCCAGCTCACGCTGGGCACGGTCGCGCAGCTGGCGCATCTCCCGCTCGCCGCCGTCGCGAACCTTGCGGCGTGCGTCGGCCTTGGCACCCTCGGCCTCCAGCTCGGCCAGGTCGGCCTCCAGCTTCTGCGCGCGGGCCTCCAGATCGGCGTCGCGCTGGTCCTCGACGGCCTTGCGCTCCACCATCATTTCGGCCTCGAGCGTGGACAGCTCGTTGTGCCGCATCTCCTCGTCGACCGACGTGATCACGTACGCCGCGAAGTAGATGATCTTCTCGAGGTCCTTCGGGGCGAGGTCGAGCAGGTAACCGAGCCGGCTCGGCACACCCTTGAAGTACCAGATGTGCGTGACGGGCGCGGCCAACTCGATGTGGCCCATCCGCTCCCGGCGCACCTTGGCGCGGGTCACCTCGACGCCGCAGCGCTCGCAGATGATGCCCTTGAAGCGGACGCGCTTGTACTTGCCGCAGTAGCACTCCCAGTCGCGAGTGGGTCCGAAGATCTTCTCGCAGAACAGGCCGTCCTTCTCCGGCTTCAGCGTGCGGTAGTTGATCGTCTCCGGCTTCTTGACCTCGCCGTAAGACCATTGCCTGATGTCCTCCGCGGTGGCCAGGCCGATACGGAGTTCATCGAAGAAGTTGACGTCGAGCACGTAACTTCCTTTCCCCTTGCGGGTTTAGTAACTAACTGAATTAAGCAAGATCCTCAACAGAGGCGGATTCGTTGCGGGACAGGTTGATTCCCAGGTTGGCCGCGGCCCGCTCCAGGTCCTCGTCCTCGCCTTCGCGCAGCTCGATCGCCGCGCCGTCCGAGGAGAGCACCTCGACGTTCAGGCACAGCGACTGCAGCTCCTTGAGCAGCACCTTGAACGACTCGGGGATGCCCGGCTCCGGGATGTTCTCGCCCTTGACGATCGCCTCGTACACCTTGACCCGGCCGACCGTGTCGTCGGACTTGATGGTCAACAGCTCCTGCAGCGTGTACGCGGCGCCGTAGGCCTGCATGGCCCAGCACTCCATCTCACCGAACCGCTGGCCACCGAACTGCGCTTTACCACCCAGCGGCTGCTGGGTGATCATCGAGTACGGGCCGGTGGAGCGGGCGTGGATCTTGTCGTCCACCAGGTGGTGCAGCTTCATGATGTACATGTAGCCGACCGTCACCGGATACGGGAACGGCTCACCGCTGCGGCCGTCGAAGAGCACCGCCTTGCCGTCGCCGTCGACCATGACCTCGCCGTCGCGGTTGGGCAGCGTGCACGACAGCATGCCCTGCAGCTCCTCCTCCTTGGCGCCGTCGAACACCGGCGTCGACACGATCTGGTTCGGCTGCGCGTGCAGCAGATTCTCGGGCAGGTTGGCCGCCCACTCGGGTGAACCGTCGATGTTCCAGCCGGACTTGGCGACCCAACCGAGGTGGGTCTCCAGGATCTGGCCGATGTTCATCCGTCGGGGCACACCGTGCGTGTTCAAGATGATGTCCACCGGGGTCCCGTCCGGCAGGAACGGCATGTCCTCGACCGGCAGGATCTTGCCGATCACACCCTTGTTCCCGTGCCGGCCGGCGAGCTTGTCGCCGTCGGAGATCTTCCGCTTCTGGGCCACGTACACGCGGACCAGCTCGTTGACACCGGCCGGCAGCTCGTCGTCATCCTCGCGGGAGAACACCCGGATGCCGATGACCTTGCCGGACTCGCCGTGCGGCACCTTCAGTGAGGTGTCGCGGACCTCGCGGGCCTTCTCACCGAAGATCGCCCGCAGCAGCCGCTCCTCCGGGGTCAGCTCGGTCTCACCCTTGGGGGTGACCTTGCCGACCAGGATGTCGCCGTCGCGGACCTCGGCGCCGATGCGGACGATGCCGCGCTCGTCGAGGTCGGCGAGCACCTCGTCGGAGACGTTCGGGATGTCCCGGGTGATCTCCTCGGCGCCCAGCTTGGTGTCGCGGGCGTCGATCTCGTGCTCCTCGATGTGGATCGAGGTGAGCACGTCCTCCTCAACCAGGCGGTTGGAGAGGATGATCGCGTCCTCGTAGTTGTGGCCCTCCCACGGCATGATCGCCACGAGCAGGTTCTTGCCCAGCGCCATCTCACCGTTCTCGGTGCACGGGCCGTCGGCGATCACCTGGCCGGCCTCGACCCGGTCACCGGCGTCCACGATCGGCGACTGGTTCGCGCAGGTGCCGTGGTTGGAGCGCTCGAACTTACGCATCCGGTAGGTGTGCCGGGTGCCGTCGTCGGCCATCACGGTGATGTAGTCGGCGGACACCTCCTCGATCACCCCGGCCTTGTCGGCGACGACCACGTCGCCGGCGTCGATCGCCGCGCGCAGCTCCATCCCGGTACCCACCAGCGGCGCCTCGCTGCGCACCAGCGGAACCGCCTGACGCTGCATGTTGGCGCCCATCAGGGCACGGTTGGCGTCGTCGTGCTCGAGGAACGGGATCATCGCGGTCGCCACCGACACCATCTGGCGCGGCGAGACGTCCATGTAGTCCACCTCGGACGAGGGCACGTACTCGACCTCGCCCGCCTTGCGGCGGACCAGGACGCGCGGCTCGACGAACCGGCCGTTCCCATCGATCGGCGAGTTGGCCTGCGCCACGACGTGGCGGTCCTCCTCGTCGGCGGTCAGGTAGTGGATCTCGTCGGTGACCACACCGTCGACCACCTTGCGGTAGGGCGTCTCGATGAACCCGAACGGGTTGACCCGCGCGTACACCGACAGCGAGCCGATCAGACCGATGTTGGGACCCTCGGGGGTCTCGATCGGGCACATCCGGCCGTAGTGCGACGGGTGCACGTCGCGGACCTCCAGGCCCGCCCGCTCACGGGACAGACCGCCGGGGCCCAGCGCCGACAGGCGGCGCTTGTGGGTCAGACCCGACAGCGGGTTGTTCTGGTCCATGAACTGCGAGAGCTGGCTGGTGCCGAAGAACTCCTTGATCGCAGCGACCACCGGGCGGATGTTGATCAGCGTCTGCGGCGTGATGGCCTCGACGTCCTGGGTGGTCATCCGCTCGCGGACCACCCGCTCCATCCGGGACATGCCGACCCGGATCTGGTTCTGGATCAACTCGCCGACGGTGCGCAGGCGGCGATTGCCGAAGTGGTCGATGTCGTCGGTCTCCACCGGCACCTCGACGCCGCCGGGGACGGTCATGACAGCGGGCTGGCCGTCCGTACGGGCGTGGTGCAGGCGCACCAGGTATTCGATGGTGGCGACGACGTCTTCCTCGGTCAGGGTCGACGACGTGATCGGCTCGCCCGCGTTCAGGCCCAGCTTCTTGTTGACCTTGTAGCGGCCCACGCGGGCCAGGTCGTAGCGCTTCTCCTTGAAGAACAGGTTCTCCAGCAGCGTCTGCGCGGACTCCTTGGTCGGCGGTTCGCCCGGGCGCAGCTTGCGGTAGATGTCCAGCAGGGCCTCGTCGGTGCCGGCGGTGTTGTCCTTCTCCAGCGTCCCCATCATGATCTCGGAGAAGCCGAACCGCTCGTGGATCTGCTCGTTGGTCCAGCCGAGCGCCTTTAGCAGCACGGTGACCGGCTGGCGGCGCTTGCGGTCGATGCGCACGCCGACGGTGTCGCGCTTGTCGACGTCGAACTCCAGCCACGCGCCGCGGCTGGGGATCACCTTGACGCTGTGCAGCAGCTTCTCGGTGGACTTGTCGATGGTCTCGTCGAAGTACACGCCGGGTGAGCGCACCAGCTGGCTGACGACCACACGCTCGGTGCCGTTGATGATGAAGGTGCCCTTCTCCGTCATCATCGGGAAGTCACCCATGAACACCGTCTGGCTCTTGATCTCGCCGGTGTTGTTGTTGATGAACTCGGCCGTGACGAACAACGGGGCCGCGTACGTCATGTCCTTGTCTTTGCACTCCTCGACCGGCGCCTTGACCTCGTCGAAGCGGGGGTCGGAGAACGACAGCGACATCGAGCCGGAGAAGTCCTCGATCGGCGAGAGCTCGTACAGCACCTCTTCGAGGCCGCCGACCGGGGTGGGCTCGCCGCGCTCTGCGGCGGCCGCACGCCAACGCGGCGAGCCGATCAACCACTCGAACGAATCGATCTGCACGTCGAGCAGGCCGGGAACCTCGAGCGGTTCGCGGAGCTTGGCGAACGACACTCGGTTGGGCGCTCCGGGTACGGAGCCGTTTAAGGAACTTCCATTAGAGGAACTTTGTGGGCGATCCGTTTTGCTCTGGCGAGAATCAGCCAAGATGCATCCTTCCAGCACCTCGTGCGACTCACGAAAACCGGAACCCGGTCTGTTCGCCGCGAATTGTGTCGGTTAGGCCGGCGAACGATCTGTCCGAATCTCACGCGCACAACTAAAGAACTAAGCCGCTAGAGGGGGCTCAGGCTTAGACCACAGTGTCAAGTGGCGGGTGAGGTGGGCAGGAGGTAGCCAGCGCAACGTCCAACAATAGCGTAGGACGGCGCATTCCTCAACTGCCCAGCACAGGCAACCCAGGGACATCGGCGCTGGCTGGCATCTCGACTTTCCGCTGGATACATGCTGCCCAACAGACTGGCCCGTTTACGGCCCGTCGTCAAGAGGGCGGGCCGCCGAGTTACGCGAAGTTATCGCGAAACCTCGGGCCGGTCGTCTAGTCGCCGACCTCGTGCGGCCGGTACTTGTGAGTTCCCTCCATGTCGTCGAGGATCGCGGCCTGCGCCTTCTGCGGCAGGGTGTGCAGAATCTCGCGCACCCGCGCCTGGCGCCGGGCGACGGCCTTGCGCTCCGGCATCCCCGGTGAGGCGACGATCTGCGGCGGCACCCCCTCGATCTCCTCCACACCACCGGCGTGCTGGCCGGCCTCGAGGGCGGCCTGCTCTTCGGCCATGGTCGACTCGTCCTTTTCCTCGGACATGCCGATCGGCCCGATGCGGCGGCCGTTGAGGAACTGCCGCACCACCGGCTCGTCACTGGTCAGCAGCACCTCGCGCGGCCCGAACATGACCAGCTTGCGCCGGAAGAGCATGCCCATGTTGTCCGGCACGGTGCGGGCGATGTTGATGTTGTGCGTGACGATCAGGACGGTGGCGTCGATTTGGGCGTTGATGTCGAGGATCAGCTGGCTCAGGTACGCGGTGCGAACGGGGTCCAGACCCGAGTCGGGCTCGTCGCAGAGGATGATCTGCGGGTCCATCACCAGGGCGCGGGCCAGGCTGGCGCGCTTGCGCATACCGCCGGAGATCTCGCCGGGGAACTTCTTCTCGTCGCCCCCCAGGCCGACCATGGTCAGCTTCTCCATGACGATGTCACGGATCTCGCCTTCCTTCTTCTTGGTGTGCTCGCGCAGCGGGAAGGCGGCGTTGTCGAACAGGTTCATCGAACCGAACAGCGCCCCGTCCTGGAACATCACGCCGAACAGGGTGCGGATCTCGTAGAGCTCCTTGGCCGAGCACTGCAGGATGTCCGTGCCGTCGATGACCACCGAGCCGCGCTCCGGCCGCAGCAGACCGATCAGGGACTTCAGGAACACCGATTTGCCGGTACCCGACGGCCCCAGCAGGACGCTGACCTCCCCGGCAGGGATCTCCAACGTCACGTCTTCCCAAATCCTCGACGAACCGAAGGACTTCGTGAGGCCGTTCACCTCAATAGCGACACCCATGGGAGATCCTTCCGTCGACGCTCAAGCCCGCCACCTGCCCTTATGTGTGGCATGTGTCACTGTAGCGCACGCTTGCTACGCGGCATCAGGGTTGCGCGGCACAGGCGGCGAAAATTGGCTGACCTGAGATCCCGCCGCCGCCGCCGGCGGCGGGTGTGCTATTCAACGCGCGTTAGCCAGCGGGCGCCCAATTCCCATGGAAGCCCATCGGCACCCGCTGCGGCAGGTGCACGGTAGCCACCGACTCGAGCGTCGCGGCGTCCAGCAACACCAGCTGGCCTTCGTCGCGGCCGCGGTGATAGCCGTAGCCCATCAGGATGCCGTCGTCCTCGGCTCGTCCTTTCTGGGAGCCGGGGTTGGGCACAAAAGACATCTCGCCGAGCAAAAGGTCGGGGTCCAGCGGCGCGACCGCGCTGGATCCGGTCGCGTAGTCGTGCTTGTACAGCGCGGTCGACATCTCGGATGCCCCGCCGGACAGATACCCACCGTCCACTCCGACGGCGTAGCCGAACCGGTGCCGCCCACCCAGCAGCGCCTCGTTGATGCGGGGAAACTCCTGCGGCCGATCGTCGCGGCGCTCGCTGCTCACCGCGCCGGTCGCCAGGTTGACGGTCCAGCGGTCCAGCGTTGGCCGGCTGTCGCCGGGACCGCGCAGGTCCCGATCGAACATCCGCGAATAGCGGACCACGTCGAGCACCAAAACCTCGGTCCCGCGACGCATCTCGGAATAGGCGTTGAGCGGGTGGTAGACGTAGCAGGGTTCGATCTCGAACCAGCGGATGGCATTCTTGCCCGCGTTGCTCCCGTCGCCCTCGCGTGGCATGACCCCGATGCGCGCCGGGTAGTTCGCATCCCAGCGGTAGGGCATCCGGTTGATCGGCTGCCGATTGCGGTTCATCATCGTCGCGAGCGGGCTGGGGATCCGGACGCGGCCAAGCACCGATTGCGCCACCAGCCGCGCCGGCGCACTGAGCGGGCGGGGCACGTTAACCGGAGCGATCTGGATCGGGTCAAACGTCACCGGCAGGTCGTAGATCACCACGTATTTGTCGGTCAGGGAGAAGTCGTGCATCATCGGCGACCCACTCACCTCGATGTCGACGGTTCGCCGCGCTCGTCCGTGGGTGTCGATCACGGAGTACTGCACCGTCCGCCCGCGGGTGAACGCATAAGACACCGCGTGCAATTCACCGGTGCGGGGATCGGTGTGCGGATGGGCGGTGTAGCCACCGAACAGGGTGCCGTCGAAGTCGCATGTCCCGAGGGTGTCCAGCTCGTCGGTAAGCCGGTAGTTCGCGCCGCCCCCCTCGACCAGTGCCAGCGTTTGTCCGGCGTGCATCAGCACATTGGTGTTGGGCCCGACCGACAGCATTCCGGCCCGCGGGTCCAGCCCGGTGGGTGCCGGCTCCCCCAGCACATCGCATACGCGCGCGGTGCGCACCCAGCGGTTGCGGTACCAGCAGGCCTTCCCGTCGCGCAGCGCCACCCCGTGCACCATTCCGTCGCCGGAGAACCAGTGATAGATGGCGGGATCGACCTCCGCGACGGGGTTGGGGCCGTTGCGCAGATAGCGCCCGTCGAGGTGCTGCGGGATGTGGCCGGTGACCTCCAGATCGGTCGCGGTCACCTCGGCGCCCACCGGCGCCAGGAAACCCTCGAGATACGGATTCCGGGACCGGGTGGTCTGCGCAGAGGTCATCGCTGAGCTCCTATAACATTGTTATTTCGCTGTTATTGGCAACCTACGCCCCCGATGAGAAGATGGCAAGGATGACTTCGCAGACTCAGCGCAGCGTTCGTGACGAGATGGTGCACGCCGCCGTCGGCCTGCTCGACGAGCAGGGGCCCGACGCGCTGCAGACCCGCAGGGTGGCCGGCGCGGCCGGAACCTCGACGATGGCGGTGTACACCCATTTCGGCGGGATGCGGGGCCTGATCGCCGAGGTCGCCCAAGAGGGACTGCGGCAGTTCGACGCCGCGCTGTCGGTCCCCTGGACCGACGACCCGGTCGCCGATCTGTTCGCCACCGCCGCGGCCTATCGGCGATACGCCATCGAGCGCCCCCACATGTACCGACTGATGTTCGGCAGCACCAGCGCGCACGGCATCAACGCACCCGCGGGCAACATCTTGACCCTGACAGTCGCCGAGATCGAGCAGCACATTCCCAGCTTCGCGCACGTGGTGCGCGCGGTGCAGCGGTCCGTACAGGCGGGACGAATCACCGTGGGCTCGGGCGCAGACGACAGGACCCTGGTGGCCACGGCCGCCCAGTTCTGGGCGCTGGTGCACGGCTTCGTGATGCTGGAACTGGCCGGGCACTACGGCGACGACGGCGCTGCCGTCGCACAGGTGCTCGGCTCGATGGAATCGAAATTTCTTGTTGCTCTGGGGGATTCACCCGAGCGGGTTGCCCAGTCGCAGCGCTCGGCGGCGCGCGCGGGCTGAGCGCACGAAGACCCCCGGAACCTGCCCTGGGCGGTTCCGGGGGTCTTCGCGAAGTGAACTACTTGACGGTGACGGTGGCGCCGGCGGCCTCCAGCTTGGCCTTGGCCTCGTCGGCGGCCTCCTTGGCGACCTTCTCCAGCAGCGGCTTGGGCGCGCCGTCGACCAGGTCCTTGGCCTCCTTGAGGCCCAGGCCGGACACGATCTCGCGGACGACCTTGATGACGCCGATCTTCTTTTCGCCGGCGGCCTCGAGGATGACGTCGAACTCGGACTGCTCCTCGGCGGCCTCGGCGGGCGCGCCACCGGCGGCCGGGCCGGCCGCGTCGACGGCGACCGGAGCGGCCGCGGTGACCTCGAAGGTCTCCTCGAACTTCTTGACGAAGTCGGAGAGCTCCAAGAGGGTCATTTCCTTGAAGGCGTCGAGCAGGTCGTCGGTGGACATTTTCGCCATGGTGTGTGGGTCCTTCCTTGTTATCCCAGGCTTGCGGGTTGGTTTTATTCGGCTTCGGCCGGTGCCTCGGCCGTTTCGGCCGGTGCCTCGGAGGGTTCTTCAGCGGGCGCCGCCGGTGCTTCTGCGACCGGAGCGGCGGGCTCCGGCTCGGCGGGCTTCTTCTCCTGCAGGGCGGCCAACAGGCGGGCCATCTGCGAGGCGGGGGCGTTGAACAGGCCGGCCGCCTTGGCGAGGTTGCCCTTCATCGCGCCGGCCAGCTTGGCCAGCAGCACCTCGCGCGATTCCAGGTCGGCGATGCGCTCGACCTCGGCGACCGTCAGCGCGCGGCCGTCCATGTAGCCGCCCTTGATGACCAGCGCCTTGTTGTCTTTGGCGAAGGTCTTGATGGCCTTGGCGGCGTCGACCGGCTCCCCGGTGACGAAAGCGATGGCCGTGGGCCCGGCGAACAGCTCGTCGAGGCCTTCCACGCCCGCCTCGGACGCCGCCCGCTTGATCAGCGTGTTCTTGGCCACCGAGTAGGTGGCCGACCCGCTGAGCGACCGGCGCAGCTCGGCCAGGTTGGCCACGGTCAGACCGCGATACTCGGTGATCAGGGTCGCGGTCGCCTCCCTGAACTGCTCGGCGATGTCTGCAACGGCGGTGGCTTTGTCAGCCCTGGCCATGCGTACCTCCTGAAGTGAAAGCCATGCGACGTGTCGTCTGCGATTCACCAGAGGAACGCCTGAAAACGAAGTACGCCCCGGCGCAGGATGCGGCCGGGGCGTGAAAAGACGCCGGCGCGTGCCGGCGCTGCTGCCTCGTCCTCCTGCGTGGGCCGCCGGGATGCTCCCGGACCTTCAACCGATTTCTCGGTGACCGACGGTCTTCGGTGGATCGGCCACCAGGATAGCCCGGCCCGCCCCCGTCGACCAAAACGACGGGCGGCGGGGTGCTCAGCCGAGCCTCGCCAGCCGGGCGGCGCCGACCAGTCCGGCGTCACCGCCCAGTTCGGCGGGCACCACCCGCAGACCGGCCAGAAAGTCCAGCCCGGCGTACTCGGCCAGTTTCTCCCGCAACGGGTCGAAGAGCAGGTGACCGGAGTTGGCCACGCCTCCCCCGATGACGACCAGGTCGAGGTCGCAGACGGCGCCGACCGAGGCGATCAGGGCCGCCAGCGCGGTCGCCCCCCGGCGAAAGGCCCGTTGCGCCACCGGCTCCCCGCCCGCCGCGGCGGCGGCCAGGTCCCGCGCGCCGGCGGGCGGCGGCGCGGACCAACCGTTGGCCCGCGCCCAGCGCACCATCGACGGTCCCGACGCGATGGCCTCGACGCAGCCACGACCGCCGCACACGCAGGGCGGGCCGCCGTCCTCCACCACCACGTGCCCGACGTGACCGGCGTTGCCGGTGCGGCCGGTGTACGGGACGCCGCCGAGCACCAGCCCACCGCCCACCCCGGTGGACACCACCATGCCCAGCAGGAAGCCCGCGCCGCGACCCGCGCCGCGCCAGTGCTCCCCCAACGCCATGCACAGGCCGTCGCCGGCCAGTCGCACGGGCACGCCCGGCACCGCGGCCGCCACCCGGTCGCGCAGCGGGAAGCCCCGCCAGCCGCCGATGTTGATGGGGCTGACGGTTCCGCCGTGCAGGTCGATGGGGCCGGCCGAGCCGATGCCGACGGCGCGCTGGTGCACACCGTTGTCCGGCCCACGCCGAGCGGCGGTGCGGCCGAGCAGGTCTGGGCCGCTGTC
>NZ_LZJM01000304.1:0-3260 GCF_001667665.1 Mycobacterium sp. E342 | reverse complement strand
GGTTTACCTACTTCGCAGTTAAACCGAATTGCGCGCATTCGGCAACGCGAATCACTCATTTACAGGAGATTTCCAGCTAACTTCACCGGTACGTTCAGATGTGTACGTCGCTTCAGTGGCGACCGCCAACTGCACGACTCGCTCCAGTGGCGCGGCTTCGATCGTTCGCCGCCGGCCGCAACGGCCGACCGCGACAGCAAACCCTCTGGTGGGCGGTGCCGACGAAGGGGTTCCCGCTACCGGCAAAAGGGGTCGCCGATCCGCTTGGTGGAGTGTCTTGCCTGAGCCGACTTCGCGTGCCCGGATTAGGCGTGCCCGTTCCATTCATACATCAAAGACCCGAGCGTTTTTCACGGCGGCTCCTGTATAAATTTGTTTGGGCGGTTGGTAACTGGACATATCGGTGAGATTGGCTGGAAATGTCCTGTAAATGGGTGATTCGAGTTGTCGAACGCGCGCAATTCGATTTGACTGTCGGTCGGTTGGCCATACCGGGTTGCCGCCCGGGACGTACCTGTGGGCGGCGGCGCGCAACGTTGGTGGAACCGCTTCAACTGTGCGTCACCGCCGACGTCGATGGTTCCATCGGAAGTTGATCCAATGAGCGGCCGGCCAATCGCGGGCGTTCACGGCTGAATGACCTCGCGCACGTGATGACAATGCGAAAACACTGACAGCGAATCGATCTCGACCCCGCGATGCTGAATCGGCAATCGCCTCAATGGAACCGGCCGCCACCGAGCGCGATGGCGGTCAACGTGACCGGTGAAAGGTAACTACCGCATGACGCGTGCCCAACGCATCCCGGACTGGGACCCAGAGGATGTCGCCGCGTGGGACGTCGGCAACAGCGCCATCGCCCGTCGCAACCTGATCTGGTCGATCGCCACCGCGCACGTCGCCTTCTCCATCTGGTACCTGTGGTCGGTGATGGTGCTGTTCATGCCGGTGTCGACTTACGGTTTCTCGACCGGCGACAAGCTGCTGATGGGGGCCACGGCGTCGTTGGTCGGGGCGGTCGCGCGCATCCCCTACGCCATGGCGGGCGCACGGTTCGGCGGGCGCAATTGGGCGATGTTCTCGTCGGCCATACTGCTGATTCCCACCGCGGGAACCATCGTGCTCCTGAACCACCCGGGGCTGCCGTTGTGGCCGTACCTGGTCTGCGCAGCCTTGACCGGATTGGGCGGCGCCAACTACTCGGCCTCGCTGTCCACCGCCGAGGCGTTCTTCCCGCAGCGGCTCAAGGGCTTCGCGTTGGGCTTGACGGGCGGGATCGCCAATCTCGGGTCGGCGGTGATCCAGGCGGTCGGCTTGTTCGTGCTCGCCACCGTCGGGCACGAGGCGCCGTACTGGGTGTGTGCGATATACCTGGTGCTGCTCGCCTTCGTCGGCGTCGGCGCGGCGCTGTTCATGGACAACCTCCATTACCGCATCGATATGAGCCACCTCAAAGAGGTGTTGCAGGTGCCTGACTCCTGGGGTATCGCGTTCCTCTATCTGTGTTGCTCCGGTTCGTTTCTCGGTTTCGCGTTCGCCTTTGGCCAGGTGCTCCAGCACAACTTCTTCGTCAGTGGGCAGAGCCACGCTCAGGCGTCGCTGCACGCCGCCGAGGTCGCCTTCACCGGGCCGCTGTTGGGGTCGGTGGCGCGGGTGGTCGGCGGCAAGCTGAGCGACCGCTTCGGTGGTGGCCGCGTCAGTGTGGCCTTATTGATCTGCATGATCGTGGGCGGGGTATTCCTGGTCGTCGTCAGCGCCCACGACGACCTCACCCGCGGCGCGGGCAAACCGGTGACGGTATTCACCATGGCCGGCTACATCGTCGGCTTCATCGCGCTGTTCATCTTTTCCGGTGCGGCCAAGGGGTCCGTGTACAAACTGATCCCTTCGGTCTTCGATGCGCGCAGCCGGGAACTGATGGTTGACGACGCCGAGCGCCGGCAGTGGGCGCGCGTCAGGTCGGGGACACTGATCGGTTTCGCCGGTGCGTTCGGTGCGCTGGGCGGTGTGGGAATCAACATGGCCCTGCGGCAGTCCTACGACCATGCCGGTACCGAGACCCCGGCGTACTGGATCTTCCTGGCGTGTTATGTCGTGGCCGCTGTCCTGGCTTGGGTGCGGTACGTGCGACCGCGGTCCGTGCTCGCGTCGGGGGAGGTCAGGCCGATCCAGGAGGGGCCGGTACACACCGCGCCCGTCGTGGCGCAGGGGCGATGACCTGCCGGTGGTGCGTTCCTGCGGCCGGATTTTTGAGTTGACACGAAGGGGAGACGGCGCAACGTTGTCTGGAAATCTCCTGTAAGTTGACCATCTTAAGTTGTAAAGTATCGGCACCGGCGTTTTACTCGATGAAGGAGGCGTGGGATAGGCCGCAACTGCCGGTCAATGTCGGTGGCCGACGGTTCCTGCGGAAGGTTCAGCATCGCCGGCGGGCGAGGCGCGCAGTCATACGTGACGTGGAGGACGACGAGTGGCCGTTCAGGTTTCACCGATACCTGCGATCGGACGCGTCATCGGGCTCCGCGGCGAAATCACCGTGGCCGCACCGTTTCCGGATCGGCAAGCATTGATTTGTTGACCAGCCCGACCACGCCAAGCTCCCCGAGCGGTCGGGGAGCCAGGCTAACGGGCGCGGCGGCATCGTCTCCGAAAGGTAGATATCGCGTGGCGCGTTCTCATCGCATCGCGGTCTGGGACCCGGAAGACCCCGCGGCCTGGGACAACGGGAACCGCGCCATCGCTCGCCGGAACTTGTTGTGGCAGATCGTCAACGTCCACGTCGCCTTCTCGATTTGGTACCTGTGGTCGGTGATGGTGCTGTTCATGCCGCAATCGGTGTACGGCTTTTCGACGGGCGACAAGCTGTTGATTGGTGCCGTCGCCTCCCTGGTCGGTGGGCTCGCGCGCATCCCTTATGCGATGGCAGCCAATTGGTTCGGCGGACGCAACTGGACCATGTTCTCGGCGGCCGTGCTGCTCGTTCCCACCGCAGGCGCGATGGCGCTGTTGGCCCATCCCGGCCTGCCCTTGTGGCCGTACCTGGTGTGCGCCGCGCTGACCGGACTGGGCGGCGGCAATTATTCCGCGTCGCTGGCCAAAGTCGACGGCCTGTTCCCGCAGCGGCTCAAGGGATTTACGCTCGGTCTGATCGGCGGGATGGCCAATCTCGGGTCGGCCAGCATTCAGGCCGTCGGGCTGGTGGCGTTGGCCAGCGTCGGGCATGAGGCGCCGTACTGGGTGTGCGCGATCTACCTGGTGCT
>NZ_LZJM01000303.1:0-3010 GCF_001667665.1 Mycobacterium sp. E342 | reverse complement strand
GGTCCAACACACCACGGTTACCCCACACCGCCAAGCGAGCCTGCTCATCGACGTCGAGCACCTCGACCGAGGAGACTCGCTCGGTGGGGTCGGCGGTCATCGCCGCCAACACCCGCTCCAACCGGACAATCAGCAGCTCGATGCTGTGGGGGTCGAAGATATCGGTGTCGAATTCGATCCGCAGCCCCAGCTCCAGGCCGGGCGCCACTTGCAGCGTCAACGGGTAGTGGTTGTATTCACGGCTCGTGACCTCGTCGATGGCTAAGTCGTGGGCCCCTTTCACCGCGGTGGTCTCAACCGGATAGTTTGCGTACACGAACAAGGTGTCAAACAGTCGCTCGTGTCCCACGACCCGATGAATCTCGTTGAGCGCCAAGTGCTGATGCTCAAGGGTGTTGTTGTGGATGCGTTGCAGCTGCTCGAGCAGATCGGCCGTGGTCGTCGTCGCCGTGATAGTCGCCCGAACCGGCACGGTATTCACTAACAAGCCCACCATCGATTCCGCGCCGCTCAGCTCGGCGGGCCGCCCAGAGACCGTGATGCCAAAAGCGAGATCATGCTGGCCGGTCAACCCGGACAGCAGCTGTGCGAAGCCGGCCTGCAGCACGGTGCTGAGGGTCGTGTGACGCGAGCGCGCCAACTCCGCAAGGGCCAGCGTGGTCTGCTCAGACACCCTAGACGCCACAACACCGCGCCGTCCCAGCGTCAATCGGCCCGGCGGGCCAACCAAAGTGGGGGCCTCGAACCCGGTGAACACCTCGTGCCACGCCGCCTGGGCTGCAGCGCGATCTTGGGCGGTCAGCCAGTTCACAAACCGGCGATAGGGCACCGGAGCAGACAGCCGCTGCCCGTAATAGCTGGCGAAGATTTCCTGCAACAAGATCGGCAGCGACCAGCCATCGAGCACGATGTGGTGATTCGTCAGCACAAACCGGTGCCGATCGCCTGCGGTGCGGATCAACGCGGCCCGAAAAGCCGGCTGGCTGCCCAGATCGCACACCGCGGCCCGTTCGCTCGCACACAACCGCTGGATTTCGTCGCCGCCAGCCCCGTCGCCGTCGGTGCTGGTGTCCAATTCGACAAACCGCCAAGTCAACTCGGGCTCAGCCGGGATGATCTGCACCGGCTCCCCGAACCGGTCCCAGAACCGGGCCAGCAGGTTCGGGTGCCGGGTGAGCGCGGTGTGCACCGCTGCGCGAAGGCGGTCGGGGTCTAGACAGCCAGTCACGGTGATATCCAGCTGCACCGCATACACATCATCGCCGCCCTGGGCGGTACTGGCATGAAAGAGCAACCCCTGTTGCAACGGGGTCAACGGCAAAATATCGGCAACCCGGTCCTGCCGACACAACTCATTGATCTGAGCCTGACTCAACCGGGCGGGCACAATATCGGAGGGAGTCAATCCGCCCCCACCGTGTTGGACGTGCGCGCAGATACCAGCCAGGGCCTCAAGCCACAACTGGCTGAGCCGGCTGATCTGCTGCTCATCAAGTGCTGAACGTGCCCACGTCCAGGCCGCCTGCAGATGCGGGCCAGCCTCAGTCTCCACAGTGGCGGCGTTGAGCCCCACGGTGTGCATCAACGGCATCGCCACTGCCGTGGCCGCACCGGTCAACGACAAGACGTCCCGATCGAGCCCCCACAAACCAGCCGATATCTCAGCCTGGCCGCCCAACCGTCCCAAATAGTTAAACCCGATCACCGGATCCGACCCGGCCAGCTCAACCTCGGGATTCAAATACCGCAGCAGACCATACGTCAGAGGATGCGGCTGGGCGCGCAGCTGTTCTTTGACGTCCTTGATGACCGCCCCCAGCGCGGCTTCACCGGCCACCACCTGCGACCAGTCCAGCTCACCGACCACCAACGCCACCGGGTACTTGGTGGTGAACCAGCCCACCGTACGCGACAAGTCCACCTGGCGGGCAATCTCCTCGTGACGCCCGTGGCCCTCCACATCGATACCGACCGGCGTGGCAGCGGGACCCAGGAATTCCGCGAAGGCCAAGCCGAACGCGATCAACAAAATGTCTTGCACGCCAGCGTGAAACGCCGCGGGCACCTCACCGAGCAGCAGCCGGGTCGTCTCGACATCCAACGACACCGACAACCGCCCCGCACTCGCATACGTATCCACCCTTGGCTGCACCGCCGGCAAAGCGACGGGACTCGCCGCCACCTGCCGCCACACGTCGACTTGGGCCACAACCTCCGGGGCGTGGGCGTACTTATCGAGCAGCCCCGACCACCGGGCAAACGACGTACCCCCGACCGGCAGAGCGACCGGCTGACCACTGTGATACTGGGCCCAGGCGATATTGAAGTCCTCCAAAAGAATTCGCCATGACACCCCATCAATAGCCAGGTGGTGAACGATCAACACCAACTGGCCGGTGGCGCCTACCCACAGCGCACTGACCATCACCCCGGCGCCCGGGTTCAGCCGCGCCCGCGCCTCTACCAACGCGTCATCGCATAACGCGTCCACCTCCTGCAGGCAATCGCTGGCGTTCACCGACCCCGGCTCGGGTATCCATAGTGCCCATCCGCCGGCGTCATCGTCGATGCGCAGCCGCAACATGGCATGCCGATCCAGCAGGGCCTGCAACACGACCACCACGTCGGCCCCGGTGACCCCGGCTGGCGCCTGAACCACCATCGTCTGGTTGAACTGGTCAACCGGCCCGTCCACACCCTGCAGCCACCGCATGATCGGGGTGGGAACCACTGGCCCGACACCCTCGTCCATTGGGGCAAGCTCGCCACCGACCGCTACCTCGGCCACCCGGGCTAGCCGGGCCACGGTTTGCTCGATGAAGACATCACGCGGCCGACACAACAGGCCGGCCGCCCGCGCTCGGGCCACTACCTGCATCGACAGAATGCTGTCGCCGCCCAGGTCGAAGAAGGAGTCATCGATTCCGACGCGGTCGAGGCCGAGGATCTCGGCGTAGATGCCGGCCAGGATTTCCTCAATGGGGGTGCCGGGGGCGCGATACCCCTCACC
>NZ_LZJM01000302.1:0-1259 GCF_001667665.1 Mycobacterium sp. E342 | reverse complement strand
TCGTTTGCCCAGTCCCGGTTGTGGTTTATCGATCAGTTGCTGGGCCGGTCTGCGGTCTACAACATGCCCATCGCGGTACACCTCACGGGGCCACTCGACGTGGACGCCCTGCAGGCTGCGCTCGGTGATCTAGTGGCCCGCCATGAAAGCCTGCGCACCCTGTTCCCCACGATCGACGGGATCCCCCACCAGCAGGTGGTGCCGGTCGAGCAGGCCGAGTTCGGCTGGGCGGTGATCGACGCCGGTGAGTGGACGCACGAGCGGCTCGAGGAGGCCATCGCCGCGGCGGCAGAATACTGGTTCGATCTGGCAACCGAAATCCCGATCCACACCGAGCTTTTCCGGTTGGGCCCCGATGAGTATGTGTTGGTGGCGGTGGCCCACCACATCGCCGCCGACGGCTGGTCGACCACACCACTGATACGAGATCTGGGTGTGGCCTATACCAGCCGCGCTCAAAGCCAGACTCCAAGTTGGGCGCCGTTGGCGGTGCAGTACGCCGACTACACACTCTGGCAACGTGAGCAGTTCGGCGACTTGGAGGATCCGGATAGTCGGATCGGCGGGCAATTGGCTTACTGGCAGCACGCGTTGGCTGGGTTGCCTGAGCGGCTGGTGTTGCCCACGGATCGGCCCTATCCGGCGGTGGCCGATTATCGGGGGGCCAGTATCGCGATCGAGTGGCCGGCGGGGTTGCAGCAGCAGATCACCCGGCTGGCCCGCGCGCATGATGCGACCAGTTTCATGGTGCTCCAGGCCGGGTTGGCAGTGTTGTTGGCCAAACTGAGCGCCAGTACTGATGTGGCGGTGGGGTTCCCGATCGCCGGCCGGCGCGACCCCGCTCTAGATGAGCTGGTCGGGTTTTTCGTCAACACCCTGGTGCTACGGGTCGATCTGACCCGCGACCCCAGTGTGACCGAACTCCTTGGCCAGGTGCGGGCGCGTAGCCTGGCCGCCTTTGAGCACCAGGATGTGCCCTTCGAAGTCTTGGTGGAACGGCTGCACCCGGCCCGCAGCCTGGCTCATCACCCGCTGGTGCAGGTGATGTTGGCCTGGCAACACCACAACCCCACCGACCTGGGCCTGGGGGATCTACAGGCCAACCCCATACCGGTGCAAACCCAGACCGCGCGCATGGATTTGACATTCTCTCTGACCGAGAACTTCACCGAGGCGGGCCAACCGGCCGGGATTAGTGGGGCGGTGGAATTTCGCACCGACATCTTCGACCCCAACACCATCCACACCCTGATCCAGCG
>NZ_LZJM01000301.1:0-1136 GCF_001667665.1 Mycobacterium sp. E342 | reverse complement strand
CGACCGGTGTCGGTGTAGTCGGGGGCGGGTAGGGCGCGGGTGTCGAGCTTGCCATTGACCGTCAACGGCAACGCCTCAAGCACCACAATCGCGGCCGGCACCATATAAGACGGCAACCGATCCGCGAGCTGGCTGCGGATCGCGACCGGATCAACTGCCCCAGTGTGGGATTCGGTGACATACCCGATCAGGCGCTTATCCCCGGGGTGGTCCTCGCGGGCAACCACCACCGCCTGCCCCACCCCATCCACATTGGCCAGGGCGGTGCGGATCTCACCCAACTCGACGCGATACCCACGGATTTTGACCTGCTCATCCGCGCGCCCCACATACTGCAACTGCCCATCCGGGCCCCAACACACCAAATCCCCGGTGCGATACATCCGCGACCCCAGCGCCCCGAATGGACACGCCACAAACCGCGACGCGGTCAACCCCGCCCTACCCCAATACCCGTACGCGACCCCGGCACCGGCCACATACAACTCCCCGACCACCCCGGCCGGCACCGCACGCAACCACTGATCAAGTACAAAGAAACCCAAATGCGCCAACGGCACCCCGATCGGGCTCGCTATGCCCGCGACATCATCGGCGACGATCTCGCGTACCGAGGCATGCACCGTCGTCTCGGTGGTGCCATACATGTTGATCAGCCGCGTCGACGCTCCATGGTGGCCGAACCACGTCTTTAGACGCGCAGGCTCCAGGGCTTCCCCACCAAACACCACCGATTCCAGCGCCAGCCGTCGATCCAACGCCGCTGACAATCCATCAACGGTTTGCAACGCATAAAACGCCGACGGGGTCTGGCTCAACACCCTGACCTGTTCGGTGACCAGCACCGCATGGAAATCGTGCGGGGACCCGACCGCCGCCTCGGGCACCACAGGAATACCTAAAGGTGTTGCCGTTACCCACCACAACGTGATCGAGCTGCTGGCGTCGGCGGGTGCGTACGTGGAGCGCGCGGGGGTGTGGTCTCAGTGGCATTCCTATGCGTTCGATGTTTCGGTGTGGGAGATCTTCGGCGCCCTGTTGGGTGGGGGCCGGTTGGTGGTGGTGCCCGAGGCGGCGGTCGGGTCCCCGCACGATTTCCATGCGGTGCTGGTCACCGAACAGGTCAGGGTGTTGAG
>NZ_LZJM01000300.1:0-3728 GCF_001667665.1 Mycobacterium sp. E342 | reverse complement strand
CTCAACACCCTGACCTGTTCGGTGACCAGCACCGCATGGAAATCGTGCGGGGACCCGACCGCCGCCTCGGGCACCACCACCAACCGGCCCCCACCCAACAGGGCGCCGAAGATCTCCCACACCGAAACATCGAACGCATAGGAATGCCACTGAGACCACACCCCCGCGCGCTCCACGTACGCACCCGCCGACGCCAGCAGCTCGATCACGTTGTGGTGGGTAACGGCAACACCTTTAGGTATTCCTGTGGTGCCCGAGGTGTAAATCAGATACGCAATATCGTCGGCGTCGGGGGCCGGGCCCCGCAGCGATGTGGCCGGCTGGGTATCGATCACGGGATCGTTGACATCAATGACCGGCACGTCATGGCCGTCGAGCCGCGACCGCAAACCGCTAGCGGTCAGCACCACCACCGGGGTGGCATCGGTGAGCACGAACTCAATCCGCGCTGCCGGCCATCCCGGGTCCATCGGCACATAGGCCGCCCCCGACTTGAGCACCCCCAGGATCGCCACGATCGCCTGCGCGCCGCGCTCCACCAGCAAGCCCACACACTCACCCGAACCCACCCCATGACTAACCAGCAAGTGCGCCAACCGATTCGCCGACTCATCGAGCTCCTGATAGGTGATCGACCGGTCCCCAAAGGTCAGCGCCATCGCCTCCGGGGTCCGCGCCACCTGCGCGGCAAATGCATCCGGGATCGACACCTCCGAAGCCGCCGGGCGGACCAACACCGCCCGATTCCCCCACCCCTCCAGGCAGGCATGCTCGGACTCGTCGAGCATATCGATCCAGGAGACTCGCTGGGTAGGGTCAGCGGTCATCCCCTCCAACACCCGCTGAAACCGTGTGACCAACGCCTGGATGTGGTTTCCATCAAACACATCGGTGTCGAATTCGACGCGCATGCCCAGTTCCTGGCCGGGCGCCACTTGCAGCGTCAGCGGGTAGTGGTTGTATTCGCGGCTGCTGAACTCGTTGATGGCCAACTCGTGCGCCCCCGCCATCGAGTTGGTGTCGACCGGATAGTTTTGGTACACGAACAAGGTGTCGAAGAGTTGGTCGTGACTGGTGGCGCGGTGAATCTCGTTGAGCGCCAAGTGCTGATGTTCCAGGGTGTTGTTGTGGATGCGGTGCAGCTGCTCGAGCAGGTCTACGGTGGTGGTTGTCGCCGTGATAGTCGCCCGCACCGGCACCGTGTTGATCAACAAACCCACCATCGATTCCGCGCCGATCAACTCGGCGGGGCGTCCCGAGACCGCGATACCAAAAGCGACATCAAGCTGGCCAGTCAACCCGCACAGCAGCTGCGCCCAGCCGGCCTGCAGCACGGTGTTGACAGTGGTATGACACGAACGCGCCAGCTCCCTGAGGGCCTGCGTGGTCTCCCCGGAGACCCGGTACGACCTGGCAGCGCGCTGGCCCCGCGCGACGCGTCCCGCCGGACCGACCAACGTGGGAGACTCCAACCCGTCGAGCGCCTCACGCCAGGCCGCCCGAGCGGCCTCAAGGTCTCGATCCGCCAACCAAGTCACAAATCGGCGATAGGGCACCGGCGCGCCCAGCTGCTGCCCGTAATAGCTGGCGAATATCTCCTGCATCAGGATCGGCACTGACCAGCCATCGAGCACGATGTGGTGAAAGCTCAACACAAACCGGTGCCGGTCGGGCGCGGTGCGGATCAAAGCGGCCCGAAACACCGGCCGGTTAGTCGGATCGCACACCGCAGCACGTTCGTCTGCGCACAACTGCTGTATCTGTCCATGAAGGTCAATCCCGTCGGCGTCCAGGTCGACGTAGTACCAATTTGCGACGGGCTCGGCGGGGATGATCTGCACCGCCACGTCGAACTGGGAACAGAACCGGGCCACTAGGTTGGGATGACGTTCCACGACAGTGCGAACTGCCTCGCGCAACCGCCGCTGGTCGATCGCACCGCCCAACGCGATTTCCAATTGCACGACATACAAATCGTCGCCCCGGTCTTGCAGGGCATGGAACAGCAGTCCCTCCTGCAGAGGGGTCAACGGCAAAATATCGGCAATCCGGTATTGAGACTGCAGCTCATCTATTTGGGGCTGGCTCAACCGGGCCGGCACAATATCGGAGGGGGTGAACCCGCCCCCACCGTTTCGCACGTGCGTGCAAATGCCGGTTAAGGCGTCGAACCACAATCGGCTGAGTCGGTTGATTTGTGCGTGATCGAGCGCCGAGAGCGCCCAGGTCCAGTTGGCCTGTAGTCGCGGGCCGGTCGCGGTATCCAAAGTGGCGACATTGAGTTCCACGGTGTGCCCGAGGGGCATGAGCACCGCCGCGGCCGCAGCGATCAATGGCAGACTTTCGTGATCGAGCCGCCACAACCCATCGGACATCTGCGCCGCAGGGCTGCCGAGCCGTCCCAGGTAGTTGAACGCGATTGTCGGATCCGAACAGCCGAGTTCGACCTCAGTGTTCAAGTACCGCAACAGCCCGTACGTCACGGGATCAGGCAAGGCGCGCAGCTGCTCTTTAGCATTCTTAACGAATGCGCCCAGCGCAGCATCACCGGCGGTGACCTGTCCCCAGGACAGCCCGTCGACCGCCAACGCCACCGGGTACTTGATGGTGAACCACCCCACCGTTCGCGACAGGTCAACATAAGGGGCCAGTTCTTCGTCTCGGCCGTGGCCCTCAACGTCGATGCCGATGGGCTCGCGAGTCCCGCCAAACTGCGCCCAGGCCAACCCGAACGCAATCAATAAGATGTCTTGGACGCCAGTATGAAATGCCACCGGCACCTCGCCCAGCAACAGCCGCGTGGTCTCGACATCCAGCGACACCGATAACTGCCCAGCACTCAGGTAGGTGTCGACCTCGGGGTGCACTGCCGGCAACAGCGCCGGGGCCGCCGCAACCTGTCGCCATGCCTCGGCCTGGGCCACCACCTCGGGTCGGCGCGCATGCTCCGGCAACAGCTCGGCCCAACGGGCAAATGATGTCCCGGGTGTAGGCAACGCTATACGCTGACCACTGTTATGCTGCGCCCACGCGATATTCAAGTCCTCCAAAAGAATTCGCCATGACACGCCATCGACCGCCAAATGGTGAACGATCAATGCCAACTGGCCAGTGGACTGGGCCCACACCGCGCGCAAGACAACTCCGGTGGCCGGTTTCAACTGCGAACGCGCCGCAACCAGCGCCCCTTCCGACAACACGTTGACGGTTATCACGCACTCACGCGCGTCCACTGCACCGGGCTCGGGTACTCGTAGCGCCCATCTACCGGCGCCGTCGTCGTCGATGCGCAGCCGCAACATGGCATGCTGATCCAGCAGGGCCTGCAACACCACCGCCACGTCGGCGTCAGACACCCCTGACGGAGCGCGCAGAACCATGGTCTGGTTGAACTCATCGACTGATCCCTGGAAGCTTTGCAGCCATCGCATGATCGGGGTCGCAACCACCGGACCAATACCCTCGTCGGCCACGCCGGGCGCACCCTCGACCGCTACCTCGGCCACGCGGGCTAGCCGGGCCACGGTTTGCTCGATGAAGACATCACGCGGCCGACACAACAGGCCGGCCGCCCGCGCTCGGGCCACTACCTGCATCGACAGAATGCTGTCGCCGCCCAGGTCGAAGAAGGAGTCGTCGATTCCGACGCGGTCGAGGCCGAGGATCTCGGCGTAGATGCCGGCAAGCATTTCCTCGGTCAGATTGCCGGGGGCGCGATAGGGGTCACC
>NZ_LZJM01000299.1:0-99562 GCF_001667665.1 Mycobacterium sp. E342 | reverse complement strand
GCCCCCGCCGCCGGCCGCGCCCGAACCCCAGCCGCAAGCGCCGGGTTGGCAGCCGGTCGGCGCGTCCGGACTGTGGTTGCCGCCCGGCGCCCCGGGTAGCCACTGGGCCGGCTCCGACGCCACCGCTGCGCCGGCCGACGAGACGCAGGGCCGGCGGCGCCGCGCCCGCCATTCGGAACCGGACCAGGCCTGGGCGCCCCCGCCCGTCGAGCCGGTGAACCCGCCGCCGTACACCGAGTCCGGGCGCCGGGGGGGGCGGCGGGGAGGGCTGGCGAGGTTCGAACCTCGGTTCCGGTTGCGGCGGCGCGACGCTGTACGCCGGCTCGGGCTGAGCCGGCGGCGGAGGCTCCTGCGGCGCTTCGTACTGGTAATGGGCCCGCTCGCGGCGGGGCTGAGGCTGGGTCTGGGGCTGCCGGGGCGGCAACAGCGGTTCCTCGGGGACGTCGATGATCGCCGTTTCGTCGGCGCGGCTGGTCCCGCCGTCCTGCGAGACGGAGGTGACCCGGTCGCTCGCAACCCAGTCGTAGGGCGCGTCACGCGGTGTCTCGCCGTTGCGGTCCCACTCGCTGTACGCGCGTTCGGGCGCCGCCTCGGTGTCCGGCTTCTCCAGGGCCGGTCGCTGGGCAAGATCGGTGTCGAACAAAATCTCCAGGCTGGTGCGCAAAGCGCTCAGCTCCGCGCGCAGTTCGGCCAAGTCGTCGGCGGCCTGGGCACGCAGCTCAGAGGCCAGCTCGCGGCGCAGCTGGGACTCCACGGTCAGCTCGTACTCGCGCCTGGCCGAGATCTCCCGGTCCAACTGCAGGTCGTACACCAGCTTCAGGTCGCGGACGCGGGACTGGTCCGCGTCACTCTGGCGGCGGTACAGCACCGACACGAAGGCGCCGGCGACTGCGGCCCACAGCGCCAGGATTACAGCGAGCTTGAGGAGTTCCACCCGATTGGTGAAAACCAGTGCGGAGCTGGCCCCTATCGCAAGGACCAGCAACGCGGTCAAGAGCACCCACCCCGGCCTGCGGCCGCCGCGCCGAACCCGGGCGCCGCGGGACAGAACGGTCATGGCCTGACTGTACCTGCGCGAGGTCAATCCGCGTGTCGCCCTACTCCGGCGATTCTCACGCGGCTTGCAGGCGCGTCAGCAGCGGGTTAGTTTTCCGCCCCCTCGCCGTGCTCGGGTTGATCCGGCGGCGACTTGCAGCAATGCTGCAGCCACAGCGCGGCGACGAGTAGCGCCAGCGCGCTGACGGCCGCGACCACGGTGCCGGTCGTGTCCTCGGCGGCCGCCCGCAGCCAGGATCGCCGCGGCAGGAAGTACACCAGCACCCCTACCCACCAGCCCAGCGTCAGCGCGCCCACCCAGGCCGACGCCTTGGCGACCATCAGGCCGCGCGCCACGGCCAGCGGGTGCAGCCAGCCGGGGCCGACGCCGATCTCGCCGTCGTTGATCTTGGCCCGCACGTAGCGCGCCCACAGCGCCTCGGCGACGGCCACCGCGAGCAGCGACAGGCCCGTCCACACCGTGATCGGCGGGAACCACCGGTACAGGGCGTTCACCAGCAGATAACCCACCACGGCAGCGCCGACCACCGCGGCCGTCAGGTCACGTTTCCTGGTCGGTCCCATCAGGTTTCCGATTCCGGGTCGGCCGGCGGCCTGCCCGCGCGCTCGAGCGTGAGGCTGGTCAGCCGGACGCTTTCCCGGTCGGCCGGGTCCAGCTCGGCCAGCAGGCTCGCGACGGGCCGCTGACCCTCGGCGACGGTCAGCTGGGCGTCGGGGTCGATGGCCAGCCACGGGATCATGACGAAAGCCCGCAGATGGGCCAGCGGGTGCGGCAGCGTCAGGTTGTTCTCGCGGGAGGTCACCTCCGCCTCGTCGTAGCAGGCGATCAGGTCGACGTCGAGGGTGCGCGGGCCCCATCGCTCGCCGCGGACCCGGCCGGCCGCGCGCTCGAAGTCCTGGGCCCGGCGCAGCCAGCCCTGCGCGTCGCACGCCGGGTCGTTGGCGATCAGCACCGCGTTGAGAAACGGTGCCTGATCAACCCGGCCCCACGGGTCGGTCTCGTACACCGGGGACACCGCAAGCACCTTCTCGCCCAGCCCGTCGACGACCGACTGCAAGCGCGCGAGGCGGTCGCCCAGGTTGGATCCGATGGACAGCACCACCCAAGTCATATGCGCCGCTTCCCCCACAAGTGGGAGGTGCCCCCACCCCCGCAAGCGGGCGGTACCCCCATGACCCCGGCTCCGCCGGCGTCATCGTCGTCGTCGCGCGTCATAGGCGCCGCTCCGCCGGGACCACCGAGCCGCGGCCGCCGCGGCGCGACCGCCGCACCACCACCGCGACGTCGGCGAACTGCTGCGGAATGGGTGCCCGCGGCTTGTGCACCACCACCTCGACCGCGTGGACCCGCTCGTCTTGCATCACCCGGTCGGCGATCTCGCCGCCCACCGCTTCGATCAGGTTCCGCGGCGGCCCGGCCACGACGTCGGCCGCGAGCTGGGCCAGGGCGGCGTAGTCGTAGGTGTCGGCGAGTTCGTCGCTTTCGGCGGCCCCGGCAAGGTCGATCCACACCGTCATATCCACGACGAAGTCCTGCCCGTCGGCGCGCTCGTGTTCGAAAACTCCGTGTCGCCCACGAATCGTCAACCCCCGCAATTCGATTCGATCAGCCATCGTCTCCAGCCAGCTCGGTCTGCTGCGATTCGGTTTGCGACCACGCCTCCACCACCTTGAGGGCATCGGCCGTCGCCCGCACGTCGTGCACGCGGACACCCCATGCCCCGTGCAGCGCCGCCAGTGCGGAGATGACCGCCGTCGCCGTCTCGCGGCCGTCGGGCGAACGCGGCGAGCCATCCGCCCCGGCCAACAACGTACCGAGGAACCGTTTGCGCGACGCGCCCAGGAGCACCGGGATTCCGGTGGCGACGAACTGCGGCAGCGCGCGGAGCAGCGCCCAATTGTGTTGCCCCGTCTTGGCGAACCCGAGACCCGGATCGATCACCAGCTTGGCGGGGTCGACGCCCGCCGCGACGGCGGCGTCGACGCTGGCCAGCAATTCTGCGCGCACTTCGGCCACCACGTCGTCGTAATGTGGGGCCGCGTGCGGGCGGTCCGCCGACACCGAGCGCCAGTGCATCAGCACCCAGGGCACGCCGGCGTCGGCGAGCAAGGGCGCCATCGCGGGATCTGCCCGTCCGCCCGACACGTCGTTGACGATCCGCGCGCCGTTCTGCAACGCCGCTTGCGCGACCTCGGCGTGCATGGTGTCGATACTTACCGTGATCCCTTCCGCCACAAGCTCTTTCACGACGGGAATCACCCGCGAAGTCTCTACGCGGGAATCGACGCGCGTGGCACCGGGCCGGGTCGACTCCCCGCCGACGTCGACGATGTCCGCGCCGTCCGCGGCGAGCGCCAGTCCGTGCGCCACCGCGTTGCCGGTATCGAGATAGCGGCCGCCATCGGAGAACGAGTCGTCAGTGACGTTCAGAACTCCCATAACCTGCACAGGCGCGACTCACTTACGCAGGATGAGGTCGAGCGCTTCGGCTCGGGAAGCGGCGTTGGTCTTGAACAGTCCGCGTACCGCAGAGGTGCTGGTGACCGCGCCGGGCTTTCGTACGCCGCGCATGGCCATGCACAGGTGCTCGGCCTCGATCACCACGATCACCCCACGCGGATTGAGCTTGTTCATCAAAGCGTCGGCGATCTGGCTGGTGAGCCGTTCCTGCACCTGCGGCCGCTTGGCGTACAGGTCGACCAGTCGCGCGATCTTGGACAAACCGGTGACCCGTCCGTCCGCGCCGGGGATATAGCCGACATGCGCCACACCGTGAAACGACACCAGGTGGTGTTCGCACGTGGAGTACAGCGGGATTTCCTTGACCAGCACCAGTTCGTCGTGTTCCTCGTCGAACATGGTGTTCAGGACGCTGTCGGGGTCGGTGTAGAGCCCGGCGAACATCTCCTGGTAGGCGCGCGCGACGCGGGCCGGCGTCTCTCGCAGCCCGTGCCGGTCCGGGTCCTCGCCGACGGCGAACAGCAGCTCCCGCACCGCGGCCTCGGCGCGTGCCTGATCGAACACCCGTGTCGGTTCAGTGGCGGTGTCCGGACCCAAACCCGTCAAGGCCATCGAATCCTCCGTTCGTCAGCCGTGAGCCGGTGGCTTGGACCGGCTCACGTCGTCCTGCTCAGGAGACTTGCCGCCGTCCGGGTCGGGCAGACTCGGCGGCGGGTAGGGCGGATACGGCGGGTAGGGGGGCTGCCCCTGACCCTGCTGGCCCGGATAACCCGGGTAGTGACCCGCGGGCTGCGGCCAGTAGGGCTGCTGCGGGGCCGGTGGCGGCGGATACCAGTAGTTCGGCTGCTGGTCCTGCGGCGGCCATCCCGGCGCGTGCCAGCCCGCCGGCGCGCCGTAGTCCGGTTGGGTGGGCCCGTGCGGCACGCCGGGGCGGTAGCCGGCGCCTTGTGAGCCCTGAGAACCGTTGCCGCCGTTGTTCTTTCGGTCGGCATCCACTCCCGGGGCCGCCGCGGCCTGACTGGCCCGCGCGATGGCCGCCTTGAATGCCGGTTCGCTAACCGGCGGTGGCCACGGCTCACCGCGCTCCATCGCCAGCTCGCCGGGCGTCTTGATCGGCGGCTTGTCCGACGGGATGCGGCCGCCGAAATCGTCGAACATGGTGAGCCGGGGCCGCTTTTCGACATCGGCGAAAATCTTCTCCAGCTCCGCCCGATGCAAAGTTTCCTTCTCCAACAGCTGACCGGCCAACGTGTCGAGGACGTCGCGATATTCGGTGAGGATCTCCCATGCCTCGGTGTGGGCCGCCTCGATCAACTTGCGGATTTCGTCGTCGATGTCGCGGGCGACCTCGTGGGAGTAGTCGGCCTGCGTCCCCATGGTGCGGCCCAGGAACGGGTCCCCGTGTTCGGTGCCGTACTTGACCGCCCCGAGTTTGGAGCTCATCCCGAATTCGGTGACCATCGCGCGGGCCACCTTGGTGGCCTGCTCGATGTCGGACACCGCGCCGGTGGTCGGCTCCCGGAACACCAGTTCCTCGGCGGCGCGCCCGCCCATGGCGAACACCAGCTGCGCGATCATCTCCGAGCGGGTCCGCAGGCCCTTGTCTTCCTCGGGCACCGCCACCGCGTGCCCGCCGGTGCGCCCCCGCGCCAGGATCGTGACCTTGTAGATCGGCTCGATGTCCGGCATCGCCCAGGCGGCCAGGGTGTGGCCGCCCTCGTGGTAGGCGGTGATCTTCTTTTCCTGCTCGCTGATGATCCGGCCCTTGCGGCGCGGCCCACCGATCACCCGGTCGACCGCCTCTTCGAGCGCCGCGCTGGTGATGACGGTGCCGTTCTCGCGGGCGGTCAGCAGAGCGGCCTCGTTGATGACGTTGGCCAGGTCGGCGCCGGTCATGCCGACGGTCCGTTTGGCCAGCCCGGCGAGGTCGGCGTCCGGGCCGATCGGCTTGCCCTTGGAATGCACTTCCAGCACCGCTTTGCGACCCGCCAGGTCCGGGTTGGACACCGGGATTTGCCGGTCGAAGCGGCCGGGCCGCAAGAGCGCGGGGTCGAGGATGTCGGGCCGGTTGGTGGCCGCGATCAGGATGACCCCGGCGCGCGGGTCGAACCCGTCCATTTCGACCAGCAACTGGTTCAGCGTTTGCTCGCGCTCGTCGTGGCCGCCGCCGAGGCCGGCGCCGCGCTGGCGGCCCACCGCGTCGATCTCGTCAACGAAGATGATGCACGGGTTGTTCTGCTTGGCCTGCTCGAACAGGTCGCGCACCCGCGACGCGCCGACGCCGACGAACATCTCGACGAAGTCGGAGCCGGAGATGGTGAAGAACGGGACCCCGGCTTCCCCGGCCACGGCACGGGCCAGCAGCGTCTTGCCGGTCCCGGGCGGGCCGTAGAGCAGCACACCCTTGGGGATCTTGGCGCCCAGAGCCTGATAGCGGCCGGGGTTCTGCAGGAAGTCCTTGATCTCGTAGAGCTCCTCGACCGCCTCGTCGACGCCGGCAACGTCGGCGAATGTGGTCTTGGGCATGTCCTTGTTCAGCAGCTTGGCGCGTGATTTGCCGAACCCGAAGCCCATTCGGGCGCCGCCCTGCATGCGGGAGAACATCACGAACAGGCCCACCAGCAACAGCAGCGGCAGCACGTAGACCAGCAGCTCGCCCAGGATGCTGCCCTGGTTGACGACGGTGCTGACCTTGGCGTTTTTGGCGCTCAGGGCGTTGAACAGGTCGACGGCGTACCCGCTGGGGTACTTGGTGATCACCTTGTCGGAATTCTCGGTGTCGTTGTTGCCCTTTTTCAGGGTCAACCGCAGCTGCTGCTCGCGATCGTCGATCTGCGCGCTCTTGACGTTGTCACCGTTGATCTGCGCCACCGCCACCGACGTGTCGACGGGCTTATAGCCGCGGGTGTCGTCGCTGAAGTAGAAGAACGACCAACCGAGCAGCACCACGACTGCAATCGCCGTGACGGTGCGAATAAGGTTTTTCCGGTTCATCAATCATCGGCCTTGGTGGCCAGGTCCTTCCCCGATATACACGCAGCTCGAAAAGTCCAGGTTACCGCTAGTGGCGATCGCCAGCTCCGGCAGAGCCGGGGCGTAGCGGGTCGCCACCATCCATCGCGTGGCGATCGCCAGCTCCGGCAGAGCCGGGGCGCAGCGGGTACCGCCCGCTTGCGGGGGGCGGGTCGCCACCATCTGTGCATACAACGACCGTGGGTTCCCACCGGGGCGCTGGAGCCGGGCACTCATCCCGTCGATATCCGTCATTCGTAAAAGCGTGCCTCGACGACGTTGCCGTCCGGATCGGCGAAGTAGTAACCCTGCGGCGCCCAGCCGCGCGCCCCGAAGGTGGGACTCAGCCTCGCGCCGGTGTCCACCCCCTCCGCCTGCAGGCGCTGGTCGAGCGCGTCGTACTCCGGTTTGGACAGGGCAAGACAGACGTGGTTGACCGGGTGCCCGGCGCTGCCCGCCGTCCGGGTCAGCGATTCGGTGGCAGCGGCATCGGCCACCGGCAACAAGTCGATGATCGAGTCCTCACACACCCGCACGCTCGGGAAGGGCGCATCGCCGGCCTCGTATTCGGCAAACCGGACCGGCTCCAAGCCGACCACCCGCGTATAGAAATCCATTGAGGCGCGCGGATTCCTCGTCCACAGGACGACATGGTCGAGCCGTTTCATTCCGAGTCCACCTGCTTTCGCGTAAAGGCGAGGGCTTCACGGCGATATCTACCAGGCGACCAATGTCGTTGGAATGCTATTCGCAATCAGGTCGAATACTTCTCAGCCCCGGAGGGGTTGTGCTTTGGTGGCAGGATGCTCCCATCAACCGAACGGTTAGTAGAGACCAACGGTGTCCAACTGCGCGTGACCGAGGCGGGAGAGCGCGGCGCACCCGTCGTGATTTTGGCCCACGGCTTTCCCGAACTCGCCTATTCGTGGCGCCACCAGATACCGGTCCTCGCCGAGGCGGGTTACCACGTGCTGGCGCCCGACCAGCGCGGCTACGGCGGTTCCTCGCGACCGGATGCGATCGACGCATACGACATCCACCAGCTGACCGGCGACCTGGTCGGCCTGCTCGACGATGCCGGCGCCGAACGTGCCGTCTGGATCGGACACGACTGGGGCGCCGCCGTGGTGTGGAACGCCCCTTTGCTGCACCCGGATCGCGTCGCGGCCGTCGCCGCGCTGAGCGTCCCGGCGGTGCCCCGCTCGAAAGTGGCGCCGACGAGGGCGTGGCGCAAGGCATTCGGCGAGAACTTCTTCTACATCCTCTACTTCCAGGAGCCCGGCGTCGCCGATGCGGAACTCAACGCCGACCCCGCGCGAACGATGCGGCGGATGCTGGGCGGGTTGCGAACACCCGGCGACAAGGCCGCGGGCCTGCGGATGGTGGCCCCCGGTGCCGAGGGGTTTATCGACCGCCTTCCGGAACCCGACGGGCTACCGGACTGGCTGAGCCAGGAGGAACTCGACCACTACATCGCCGAGTTCTCCCGCACCGGCTTCACCGGCGGCCTGAACTGGTATCGCAACTTCGACCGCAACTGGGAGACCACCCCTGAGCTGGCCGATGCGAAAATCACTGTGCCGGCGCTCTTTATCGGAGGGACCGCCGACCCGGTGTTGACGTTCACCCGCGCGGACCGCGCGGCGCAGTTGATCACCGGCCCCTACCGCCAGGTGATGATCGACGACGCGGGGCACTGGTTGCAGCAGGAACGGCCCGACGAGGTCAACGCGGCCCTATTGGACTTCCTCAATGGATTGGAGCTGCGATGAGCGCGCCACTTCGCTTCGGTGTCTTCATCACACCATTTCACCCGATCGGCCAATCGCCCACCGTGGCTTTGGAATACGACATGGAACGGGTGGTCGCGCTGGATCGGCTCGGCTTCGACGAAGCGTGGTTCGGCGAACACCACTCCGGTGGCTACGAACTGATCGCCTGCCCGGAGGTCTTCATCGCCGCCGCGGCCGAGCGGACGAAACACATCCGGCTGGGCACCGGCGTGGTTTCGCTGCCCTACCACCATCCGCTGATGGTGGCCGATCGCTGGGTGCTGCTGGACCATCTCACCCGCGGCCGGGTGATGTTCGGCACCGGGCCCGGCGCGTTGCCGTCGGATGCCTACATGATGGGCATCGACCCGGTCGACCAGCGGCACATGATGCAGGAGTCGTTGGAGGCAATTCTGGCGCTGTTCCGCGCCGGGCCGACCGAGCGAATAGACCGCCACACCGACTGGTTCACGCTGCGCGAGGCGCAACTGCACATCCGGCCGTACACGTGGCCCTATCCCGAAATTTCGACGGCGGCAATGATTTCACCGTCCGGACCGCGGCTGGCTGGCGCGCTGGGCACGTCGTTGCTGTCGTTGTCGATGTCGGTGCCCGGCGGCTACGCCGCTCTGGAGACCACCTGGGACGTGGTGCGCGAGCAGGCAGCCAAAGCCGGCCGGGACGAGCCGGACCGGGCCGACTGGCGCGTCCTGAGCATCATGCACATCGCGGACAGCCGCGAGCGGGCCATCGACGACTGCACCTACGGGCTGCAGGATTTCGCCAACTACTTCGGGGCCGCCGGGTTCGTCCCCCTGGCCAACACCGTCGAGGGTGCCCAGACGCCGCACGAGTTCGTCGAAGACTACGCGGCCAAGGGCAATTGCTGCATAGGAACCCCCGACGACGCGATCGCCCACATCGAGGACTTGCTCGACCGCTCAGGCGGTTTCGGCACGCTGCTGATGCTGGGCCACGACTGGGCCTCCCCCGAGGCGACGTACCACTGCTACGACCTGATGGCGCGCAAGGTGATCCCCCATTTCAAGGGACAGCTCGCGGCGTCGCGCTCGTCGCACGATTGGGCCAAGGGCAACCGCGACCAGTTGATCGGCCGAGCCGGTGAGGCCGTGGTGAAAGCCATCACCGAGCATGTCGAAGAACAGAAGGGTGTGAGTAACTGATGCGCGCAGCGGTATTGCGCGACGGCCGGATGGTCTATCGGGACGATGTGCCCGACCCCGTGCCCGAGTCCGGTCAGGTGCTCGTCGGCGTGCGGGCGTGCGGGATATGCGGCTCCGACCTGCATTTCGCCGCTCACGGCGCACACGTGCTCGAGATGAGCGAGCGGGTGGCCGGCGGGGCGGGCGGCATGCATGTGGACTTGGATCACGACGTCTTCATGGGGCACGAGTTCAGCGCCGAGGTGCTCGAGGCCGGGCCCGGCACCGAGACCCACCCGCCGGGCACGCTGGTCACCTCGCTTCCGGTGCTGTTGTCCGCCAAGGGCGTCGAACCGATCGTCTACAGCAACAGCACCATCGGCGGCTACGCCGAACGCATGCTCCTCTCGGCCGCATTGCTCCTGCCCGTCCCGAACGGCCTGGACTTCAAACATGCTGCCCTGACCGAGCCGATGGCGGTGGGGCTGCACGCCGTCAACAAGTCCAACGTCACCCCGGGGGAGACAGCCCTGGTCATCGGCTGCGGTCCGATCGGCATCGCGATCATCGCGGCGCTGCGGTCCCGGGGTGTGGAAAACATTGTGGCGTCGGACTTCTCGCCGAAGCGGCGGGAACTCGCCAGCGCCATGGGTGCCCATCGAACGCTGGATGCCGCGCAGGGTTCCCCGTTCGACTCCGTCAAACCGGCGGTCGTGTTCGAGGCGGTCGGAGTGCCCGGCATCATCGATGACGTGCTGCTCCGGGCCCGGCCGGGCACTCGCCTGGTGGTCGCAGGCGTTTGCATGCAGCCCGATACCGTGCATCCGTTCTTCGCCATCGCCAAAGAGATCAACGTCCAGTTCGTCCTTGCCTACACCCCGGAGGAGTTCACCGACTCGCTGCGCGCTTTGGCCGAGGGCGACATCGACGTGACTCCGCTCATCACCGGAGAGGTCGGCCTGGACGGGGTCGGCGAGGCCTTCGACGAACTCGCCGACCCCGAGCGGCACTGCAAGGTTCTGGTCACCCCATAAGTCAGCTAAGCCCAGCTCGATCCGACCGCGCTGTCGGTACTGGCCATGTTGCTGCCGGCGGTCTGCACCTTCTGGCCGTGGGCGTTGGCCTGCTCGTAGATCACCTGGAAGTTGCGACCCAGCTGGATGATGAACTCCTGACACGCCGCCGAGCCGGCACCGCCCCAAAAGTCGCCGGCGGCAAGCACATCGCGGACGATGGCCTGGTGCTCGGCCTCCAGGGAAGCGGCCTGGGCGCGGATCAGGGAGCCGTGGGCGTCGACATCGCCGAATTGATAGTTGATCGTCATGTTGATCGTCTCCTGTTGGTAGAAGGTTGATGTGGTCGGTCAGTCGCCCAAGATCTGCTGGGAAGCCTGCTCTTGCTGCTCGTAGTTATCGGCGTCCCGGACGAGCCCGTCGCGCACGCCGTGCAGCATGTTGACGATGTTGCAGAAGGCCTGATTCATCTGGCCCATGGTGCCGTACGAGGTGGCCTGCGCCTGACCGCTCCAGCCCGCGCCGGCAATGTCCTGCGACGACGCCCACATCTTGCGGGCCTCGTCCTCCACCGTTTGGGCGTGGACCTCGAAGCGGCCGGCCATCGCACGCATCTCGTGCGGATCGGTCATGAAACGTGTTGTCATTGGAATTCTCCTTCGAAAGTGGTTGTTATGATTGACTTTTGGTCATCGATACGTCGAAAGCGTCTCTCCTTCCGTCATCCGACCACACGCGGCAACACGCTTGCGGGAGCCGGCAGGGTGCCGCCGAACCCGCGCATCTCCATGCCGGCCACCGGGGCCGCGGAGCTGCTCCGGGGACTCAGCATTCGAGCCGCGGCGCCGGCGCCGGCCAGTGGTGCGCCGGCCGGCGCGGCAGCCTCGGGAGCCGCCGCGGTCCAGCTGGGCGGAACCGAAAGGCCTCCGACCGGAGTGGCCTGGCCCATCACCGCCGACGGCATCAGTCGCGCGGGTGCCAGTCGCACAGGCGCTTGCATCAGCGGCTGAGCGGGGATGAACCGTTGGGCCATACCCGCCGGGGAGAAGGCCCCGGATCCGCGCATCGAGCTCGCGAGGCCCGCGCCGGACAGGGTCGCCCCGCCCACGCCCGATGTGGCCGCGCCGGACCCCTGACCGAAGGGCTTGCCGAGCAAGTCGGCGAAGCTGCCGATGGCGGAAGGGAAGCTGCTCGCCAGCGATGATGCCGACGAATTGAGCGCCGACGGCAGCCCCATCGCGGCTTGAGTGGCCATTCCCTGCATGTCGCCCGCGCTGGTGGTGGGCGGTGCGACCGCCATCGGTGCGAGCATGGCGGCCGCCGCCGAGGAGCCGGCGTAGGCGTACATGGCCATCGCGTCCTGGGCCCACATCTCGCCGTACTGCGCCTCGGTGGCCGCGATCGCCGCGGAGTTTTGACCGAGGAAGTTTGTCGCGACCAGCATCATCAGCGTGGATCGGTTGGCGGCGATCAGCGGCGGCGGCACGGTCGCCGCGAACGCAGCCTCATGCGCGACGGCGGCCGCCGTCGCCTGCATCCCCGCCTGCTCGGCCTGGGCGGCCGTTGCATGCATCCAGGCCAGGTAGGGAGCCGCGGCGGTGGCCATCGCCGCCGAAGAGGGGCCCTGCCAGCCCACCCCTGTGAGGTCGACGATCACCGTCCCGTAGCTCGTCGCAGCCGAACGGAGCTCCGCCGCCAGGCCCTCCCAGGCCATTGCCGCCGCCAGCATCGACGCCGGCCCCGGCCCCGCGTACATCAGCCCGGAATTGATCTCCGGGGGCGTCGCACCGAAATCCATGAGTGTTCCTTTCCTTTTTGCTTGGATTCGCTATGCCAGTGACGGCAAGGGCTTGGGGCCGGCAACAGCGCTGAAGGCCGAGTTCGCGTGCACGACATGCTCGCCCGGCGCGCCCGGCAAGTGCGGGGCCGCCGCGAGCGGCATCCGGTGGAGGGGCGCCGTCGGCGCCAGCTGCGAAGGCGAGATGTGCTGCCCCGCCCCGACGTTCGGGCGTTCGACCCGCTCGGACGGCGCCGGATGGGCCGGTGCCACGTGCTCGATACGCTGCGGGGGCGTCATCCGCGCGGGCGAAAGGTGCTCGACCCGGGCTGCGGGGTGCGCGCCATAGTCGCCGCGCCCGTACGGCGCCTGGTGGCGGCCGTAGTCGGCGTTGGCATACCCGCCGTGCTGCGGTGCCATGTGGCGGTAGTTGCCGCCCCCATGCCAACCCTGACCGAGGGGCGTCGCCGCCGGCAGCGAGCCGGGCGCCGCGGGACCCGCGCCGACGGGGGCGCCTGGCACCGGCCGGGCGGGGATGGTTGGGGTCACGCGGTTCGGCGCCGCCGGTGCGACCCGAGTGTGCACGGCGGGCGCCGGGCGGGCGGGTGCAACCGGGGCCATGTGCGCGGGCGCCAGGTGACCGCCCGCGGCTTGCGTCGCGTTGGCGGCCTCGGTGGCCGAATACGAATCGGCGCTCAGACCGAGGGCTTTGACGAACTGCTCGTGGATCATGCTCGCCTCGGCGCTGATCGCCTGATACTGCTGGCCGTAGCCGGCAAACGCGGCCGCGGTCATTGCCGAGACTTCGTCGGCTGCCGCCGGGACCACTCCCGTGATCGGGAACGCGGCCGCCGAGTTGGCCGCGGTCAGCGCGGAACCGATTGCCTGCAGCTGGCCGGCTGCCGCTTGCAGCAGTTCCGGGACTGTGGTCAGGAACGACATGTGTCTTCTCCTCCGTGAATGCCTGGATTCGGCTTACGTTGTCGTGCTTGCGGACACTATGTCATAATTCATGAATCTATGTCTAGTCTTAATCACGATATTCTTTATTTTGGTCTATAACTCGCAGGTCGAGACACTTTGCCCGTCTTTCGGCACCGAGTTACGCTGGATGGATGCCACGAACGAATGCCGCCGGCTGGGGGCTGAGGCGCCTGCTTGAGGCGACGCTGAACCGCGACATCACCGTCGAGCAGTTGCGCGACGCCTGCGGCGTCACCAAAGGGCGCTGGTACGGGCCCGCCGGGCGCGCCAACGCCGAGGACTTCCCCGACGCCGAGGAGGCCAGACGAGCCGCGCACGCATTCGGGCTCAGCGCTACCTGGCTACAGGTCGAACTCGGCCTGATCACCCCGGACGACGTGCACGGGGCCCTGGGCGACGGCCAGTCCCTCGACCCCTTCCGGGCCACGACGCGCCAGCGGGTCCTGATGCCCAATCCGGAGCCCTCGCGGGAGTAAGCCCCCGCGGGGAAGCCTTCGCTGTCGTAGGCATCGCATATTATCGAACACATGTTCGAATCGATGCCGACCCCGGCGTCCCTCGTGGAGCTGATCGAGTCGACGCACCGGCAGGAGTCAGTGCTGGTTGCCCGCCGGCTGGCCGCGGTCGCGGCACTGCTGAGGCACCGGGTGGCCGCCGCCGAGCGGCCTGAGCGCCCGCGCGAATACGCGGCGATCGACGGGTTCGAGCAGGCCGCTGCCGAGGTTGCCGCCGCGATGAACCTCTCCCCCGTGGCGGCCAGCTACGTGGTGTCGTACGCGGAGGCGCTGGACACCCGGTTGCCCGAAGTCGGGGCCCTGCTCGCGGCCGGCCGGACGGATTGGCGCACAGTGCGCCTGATCATCAGCCGCACCGACCTGGTGACCGACGAGAAGCTGATCGCCGAGATCGACCGATCGCTGGCCGAACGCCTCGACAGCTGGCACGGCTGGTCCAAGCAGCGGATCGTCAACGCCGTCGACGCCGCCGTGCGGGTCAACGATCCCGACGCCGCCCGCGAGCGCCGGGTGACCGCCCAAAACGACCGCTACGTCGGAATTAGCACCAAAGACGATGGGATGGCCGACATTTACGGGTCGGTCGCGGCCACGGCCGCGACCGCATTCGACCGACGGCTCTCACAGCTCGCCAAGCAAGTGTGCGCGGCGGACCCTCGGACGCTGGATCAACGCCGGGCCGACGCGCTGGCCGCGCTGGCCGAGGGCCGCGGGTTGACCTGTGCGTGCGGAGAACCGCAGTGCCCCAACCGGACCAGTGAGCGCGGCCCGGATCGTGGGGCCGCGGCGCAAGTGGTAATCAACGTGGTGGCCAGCGACCAGACCGTGCATAAAGGTGGCGGTGAGCCCGGCTACCTGGAGGGCTACGGCGTCATCGACGCCGAGCAGGTGCGCCAATTGGCGGCCGCGGCATCCGTACTCGTGGCCGACCCGGTGACCAGTCCGGTCGAGGCGTTGCGCTATCAGCCATCGGCGGCGCTGGAACGGGCCGTCCGGTGCCGCGATCTCACGTGCCGCTTCCCCGGCTGCAGCCGGCCGGCCGTCGTCTGCGACCTCGACCACACCATTCCGTTCAACCACCAGAACCCGGCGGCCGGCGGGCGGACCGTCGCGGAGAACCTCAAATGCCTGTGCCGACAACATCATCGGCTCAAAACCTTCGGCGGATGGCGCGACAAGCAACTGGCAGACGGCACCGTCATCTGGGTCTCACCCGCCGGGCGGACGTATCGCACCTCGCCCGCCGGTGCCGATCTGTTCCCCCAGACCGGCCGCCCGGCCTGCGCGCCGCCTGTGCCAACGAGACGAAGCCGCACACAGCAACGAAGCGCGCGAATCGCTCAGGCACGCAAGCACAACCGCGTGCAGCGGCCGGTCAACGAAGCCCGGCGAGCGCTGGAAGAGGCCCGCCAGCGAGAAATCGCCGCGCGCAAATTCCGGAACCACATGCGCGACATGCTCTTTCTGTTCAAAGGCGCACCCAGCACCAGCCCGTTCTGCACCTGGGTGAACGATCCCAAAGAACCCGAAGAGCTGCCGCCGGACTGGATTCCCGACGAACCGGCCCCGCTGCCGTTGCCGGACGATCCACCCTTCTGACCGGATCGGGTCGCGCGGGCCTCACGATCAACCCCCCGCCGGGGGTTGGGCGATGACAGTGGGCTTGAACCCATATCGGGGTGCGACAAACTGGGCGGCGACGCTGCGCCCCGCCCCGCCGACAGGCATCATCGGCACCGCGCCGACCGCATTCGTCGCGGGTTCGACGGCCGCCGCAGCGGTGACGCCGTTCAGCGCGACGGTGACGAGTGCCGTCGGGGCCGCGCTCGCCCACGTTCCTGGCACGGATAGCCCTCCGATCGATGCCGCCTTGCCGACCGTCCCGCCGATCGCACCGATCGAACCCAGGCCCGCGCCGGGGATGGCAGCCGGCAGAGCCGCTTCGGCGGCCTTGGCAGCGCCCTCGGCGGCGGACTTCGCGGCGGGCATCATGCCCTGGGCAATGCCTTGGATGTCTTTGAACGAGGTCGTGAACAGCCGTGTCGGCGAAATCAATCGGATGAACGCGTCAAATGGCGTGCTGGCGTCCAGGGTTTGCGACCCGGTCAAGCCCTCCAGGAGGTCACCCAGTGGACCGCCGATGACCAGCCCATCCCCTTCGGGGTTCAGCCCGATCAGCCCGCCAAGGGAAAGCGTGGGATTGGCCGGAGGATTGCTCGTCAACCCGGCCAGCGACGACAGCGTCTGAGGCACCGCGTCGAGCCCCTGCGCGCTCCCACTTCCGCCGACGCCAACCGCTTGCGTCACCGCAGCGGCCTGGCCGGCGAGGCCGCCGGGGTTGGTCGCGGGTGGCGACGGCTCTAACGGCGGCAACGTCGAGGCCGCGGCCGACGCACCGGCGTACCCGTACATTGCAGCGGTGTCCTGGGCCCACATCTCGCCGTATTGGGACTCGGTCGCCGCGATCGCGGCGGTGTTCTGGCCGAGGACGTTCGTCGTGAGCAGATCGATCAACAACGCCCGGTTCGCCGCGATCACCGGTGGCGGCACCGTTTCGGCGAACGCCGCCTCGTAGGCTCCGGCCGCCGCCACGGCTTGAGCGGCGGCCTGTTCGGCCCGCCCGGCCGTGCCGCGTAGCCACGCCACTTGCGGCGCGACCGCGTCCAGCATGGACGACGCGGCCGGCCCCTGCCACGGTCCGCCGGCAAGGCTCGTGATCACCGCCCCATAGGAGGCCGCCGCGGCATGCAGCTCGGCGGCCAGCCCATCCCAGGCCGCCGCAGCGGCCAGGAGCGGCCCCGAGCCGGGTCCCGAATACATCCGCCCGGAGTTGACCTCCGGCGGCAACTGCGCGAAGTCCAGCATCGTGCCCTCGCCTAACCGACCGCGGCGGTGTTGGCCGCCTCCGTGGCGGCGTACGAACCCGCGCTGACACCGAGTGTCGTCACCAACTGCTCCCGAACCCCGGCGGCCTCGGCACTGATCTCCTGGAATAGCCTTGCGTGCCAGGAGAACTGGGCCGCAGTCAATATCGAGACGAGGTCAGCAGCGGCGGGTGTAACCGCGGTCGTCGGGCTTACCGCGGCCGAGTTTCCCTCCCGCACGGTCGCGTTGATGTCATGCAGCTCTTCCGCGGCCACATCCAGCATTTCCGGCTGGACCAACAAGAAAGACATTTCCCCTCCTCAAAAGTGCTTCTCGACAACGCCTTTCAGCGCCGGTGGCGGACGCCGAGTGGGACGCCAGGACACGTTAGGGCAGTGACGCCCGGCGACGACACCCTCGGGCACGCCAATTCATCGCCGAGTCGATAACTGTTCACTTAGCTGATAGGAAATGCTGCAGCATTTGATTTGGGCATGAGAACTGTTGCGAACAAATATGTTTGGAGACATATATGGACTTATATGTGGTTGCTGGTCGATCCGTCATGGTTTGCCGAGGCGAGCCGGCCGGGCCGCCATCACGTTGCGGTTGTCACGGGATCACCGCATCGGCGCGGCCGAAGCGGCTAGGGTGCCAGGCATGCCGGTCGCAACGAACTCCCCGAGGTTTGCCCGCAGGTTGATCGCCCTGGCCGTCGCCGGCCTGGCGACCGCGACGGTGTCGGCCTGCGATTCCCCGCCTTCGGCGCCCGCGCCCGGGGTGAACCCCCGCCAGGTCACCGTCTTCGGATCGGGACAGGTCCAGGGCGTCCCGGACACCCTGACCGCCGACGTCGGCATCGAGTTCACGGCACCCGACGTCACCGCCGCGATGAACCAGACCAACGACCGTCAGCAAGCCGTCATCAACGCGCTGGTCGGTGCCGGCGTCGACCACAAGGACATCAGCACCACGGAGGTCACGCTGCAGCCGCAGTTCAACAACCCCGAACCCAACGGCACCGCGACGATCACCGGGTACCGCGCCACGAACGCCATCACAGTCAAGATCCACCCGCCCGACGCCGCGTCCCGGATGCTGGCCCTGATCGTCGCAACCGGCGGCGACGCCACCCGGATCAAGTCGGTCAGCTACTCCATCGCCGATGACTCACAGCTGGTGAAGGACGCACGCGCCCGGGCGTTCAACGACGCCAAGAGCCGCGCCGAGCAGTACGCCCAGCTGTCCGGGCTTCGACTGGGCAGGGTGCTGTCGATTTCGGAGGCCACCGAACCGACGCCGGGCGGACGGCCGGCGCCGCCGAAGGCCATGCCGAGCGCGGTCCCACTGGAGCCCGGCCAGCAGACGGTGAGCTTTTCGGTGACCGCGGTATGGGAGCTGGACTAGCCCGATGGCCAGCGAGGCCCGGGCCTACTGCTGGTAGACCCTGGGGTCCAGGGTGCCGATGTAGGACAGGTCGCGGTAGCGCTCGTCGTAGTCCAGGCCGTAGCCGACGACGAAGTCGTTCGGGATGTCGAAGCCCACGTAGGCGATGTCGACGTTGGCGCCCTTCGCGTCGGGCTTGCGCAGCAACGTGCACACGCGCAGGGAACGCGGATGGCGACTGGTGAGGTTCCGCAGCAACCACGACAGGGTCAGGCCGGAGTCGACGACGTCCTCGACGATCAGCACATCACGGCCCTGGATGTCGCGGTCCAGGTCCTTGAGGATCCGCACAACGCCGGACGACGACGTGGAGGACCCGTACGAGCTGACGGCCATGAACTCGAACTGGGTGGGCACCGGGATAGCCCGTGCGAGATCGGTGACAAAGATCACAGCGCCCTTGAGCACGGTGATCAGCAGGAGATCCTGGCCGGTCTCGGCCATGACGTCGCGGTATTGCGCGCCGATCTCCTCGCCGAGTTCGGCGATTCGCGCCTGAATCTGCTCGGCGGTGAGCAGCACCGACTTGATGTCCCCCGGGTACAGCTCCACGGGCTGGGCGGGGGTGATCGCCGAGGAGATCTGGGCCACGCCCACAGAGTGCCACGCCGACGGCCGAATAACCAACGGCGACCCCGGTATTGCGCCTATCGGGCGGGCTTTTCAACCGGTTCACGCCACAGGGTCAGCACACCGTCGCGCCGCCCGGCGATCAACCGCTCGTCGCGCAACGCGGACCCGACCGCCACCCCACCCTGCCCGCGCCAGGCGGTCACAAGCGCATCGACGCCGCGGATCTGCTTGTCGGTCAGACCGATTGCGCCGCCCGCCAGGAGCCAGCCGCGGATCACCCGGCGCCGCACCGGGGCTGGCAGCGCGGCCAAAGCCTCGGTCCGCAGGCCCGTGTCCGCCTTGGCCTCGGGCAGCGCCCGGGCCGCGAGGGTGTCGAGCAGCTCGGTGTCCTCGCGCAGCGCCGTCGCAGTGCGGGCCAACGCCTCGGCCACGCCACCGCCCAGCACGTCCTCCAGCAGCGGCAACACCTCCAAGCGCAGCCGGGTCCGGGTGAAGCGGCGGTCGGTGTTGTGCGGATCCTGCCACGGGGTCAGGCCCAGCTCGCCGCACGCGGCGTGGGTCACCGCGCGCCGCACGCCCAACAACGGCCGGCCCCACGGCGAGTCGTACGGGCGCATCCCGGCGATCGACCGCACGCCCGAGCCACGGCCCAGCCCCAGCAGCACCGTCTCCGCCTGGTCGTCGAGCGTGTGGCCCAGCAGCACCGGCCCGCCGTGGTAGGCGCTCAGCGCGGCGTAGCGGGCGGCGCGCGCGGCGGCCTCGGGGCCGCCTTCGTTGCCCACGTGCACTCGAACCACTTGTGCGGCAACGCATCCCAGGGTCTCGGCTTGCTGTCGAGCGGTTTCGGCGACGGCGGCGGAGTCGGGCTGCAGGCCGTGGTCGACGATCACGGCGGTGGTGGGCCGCAGCTGGGCCGCCACCGCGGTCAGCGCCAGGGAATCCGGGCCGCCGGACAGCGCCACGCACCATTGTTCGGCCGTCGCGACGTGGGTTTTGAGGAAGTCCTCGGCGGCCGCGCGCAGCTGCGCTACAGCACCCTGTCGATCCATCGCTGCGGTTCCTCGATCTCGGCGGGCAGTGGCAACGTCTCGGGGCCGGTCCAGATCGCGTTGAACCGCTCCATGCCGACCCTTCCCACCACGTGGTCGACGAATGCCTTGCCCCGCGTGTACTGGCTGAGCTTGGCGTCGAGTCCCAGCAGCGCGCGCGCCAGCCGCTGCAGCGGCGGCTGTTTGCGGTTGCGGCGCTCGTCGAAGCGACGGCGGATGGTGGTCACCGAGGGCACCACCATCGGCCCGACGGCATCCATCACGTGGTCGGCGTGGCCCTCCAGCAGCGTGCCCAGCACCAGCAGCTGATCGAGGGCCTGCCGCTGCGGCTCGGACTGGACCGCGCGCACCAGGCCGACGATTCCCGACGGGCCGTCGTCCGCCGCCCCGCTGCCGCGGTTGCGGACGTAATCGGCGAGCCGGCTCGCCACCTGCCCGACGTCTTCCCCGGCGTCCCGCGTCAACAATCCCAGCGCCCGGGACATGTGCTCGGACAACCACGGGTTCGCGGTGAACTGCACCCGGTGGGTGACCTCGTGCAGGCAGACCCAGAGCCGGAAGTCGGAAGGCTCGACCCGCAGTTGCCGCTCGACGGCGATGACGTTGGGATACACCAGCAGCAGGCTTCCCTCGTTGGTGGCCCCTAGGCCCCTCGCGAACGGGTCGTACTGACCGAGGATGCCCGACGACACGAACGCCAGCACGGCCCCCGTCTGCGCGCCGGTGACGCGGCCCGTGAAGAAGCCCCGCGGCTTCTCCGCTCCGTTCATCATCACCCGCATCGACTCGGCCGCCGCGGCGATCCACTCCGGGCGGTCGACGATCCGGGCGGCGGGCACGGCCCCGTCGGTCACCAGGCCGGTGACCTCACGCACCGGCGGCTCGGCCTTGGCGGCCGACCTGGTGAGCTCGTCGATCACCTGCCGCCGGGTGTACTCGCTCGCCGGCGGCCCCGGCCGGGCCAACCGCTGGCCGACGTTGGCCGCGAAGCCCCAGTCGACGGCGCCGCCGAGCGTCAGCTCCGAGGTGGGCGTCATGAGCAACCACAGGACCAGAGCTTGGTGGCCAGGGCGTCCATCACGTTGCGGCCGTTGGGTCCGGCCGCGTTGGAGATGAAGGCGAAGGTGAGCACCCTGCCGCTGCGGTCGGTGAGCACACCGGCCAAGGCGTTGGTGGCCGTGAGCGAGCCGGTCTTGGCGCGCAACCAGCCGGCGGGCCCCTGGTTGGAGGCCGCGTCGGTGAAGCGGTCGGCCAGCGTCCCGCTGCCGGCGGCGATCGGGAGCAGGTCCAGCAGCGCGCGCAGCGCGGGCTGATCGGGTCCGGCGGCGGCCTGCAGAACCCCGTCGAGTGTCTTAGCGGTCAGCCGGTCGTCGACGGACAGCCCGCTGGAGTCCATCAGCGTTATGCCTCCGGTGTCGACGTGCGCGGTGCTCAACCGGTTGGACACCGCGTCTGCGGCGCCGGCGAAGCTGCGCGGCCGGTTGATCGCGGCGGCCACCTCGCGGGCGATGCATTCCGCCATCACGTTGTCGGAGTGGTCCATCATCTCGGACAGCCGCTGGACCAGCGGCGCCGATTGCACGACGGCCAGCTGCCGCGCTCCCGAGGGAGCCGTCGCGATCGTCACCGCGGCGGGATCCAGGCCCAGCGCCTTGGCCAGCTCGCGCCCGGCGTCGAGCGCCGGGGTCCGGGACCGCCGGGAGTTCACGGTGCTGGGCTGGATGCGCCCCGCGTCGATCATCACCGACTCGATCGGCGCGATGTCTCCGTTGTCGACGTCGGCGACGTCCCAGCCCTGCGCCATCGTCGGCCCGCTGAACGCCGAGGTGTCCACCTGCACCGCGGTCGGCGTCACGCCGCTGCGGCGGACCTGCTCGACGAGGTCGCCGATCCGGGCCGACCCGCGGTACCAGGTGTCCACGCCGGGCGGCGCCGCCGACAACACCGGGTCGCCGGCACCGACCAGCACGACGGGCCCCTGCGCGTTCTGGCTGCCGGCCACCACCCGCGTGCTGATCCGGGCCTGCCGGTCCAGGGTCAGCAGGGCCGCGGCCGCCGTCAGCACCTTGTTCGTCGAGGCCGGCACCAGCGGCAGGTCGTCCCCGACCTGCCAAAGCTCTTTCCCGGTGAGGGCGTCGGTGACGCGGGCGCCCAGCCTGCCCAGGTTGGGATCGGCCGCGATGGCCGCGAGCGCGGCCGTCACCCCGGCGGGGTTGGGCGTCTCGGCGGTGTCGCTGACCGGCAGCATTCCCGGTTTGACCGTTGGCGCGTGCGGAGGCGGTATGGGGGCGTGCGAGTTGTTGCCACCATGCCCCGCCGAGGTGAAAAACGTTGCCGCCGCCACCACGGCGGCGACGAACGCCAGCACGGCCAACCCGACGAAGACATGGGTGGATTTTTGCCAGCGAGTGGGACCCATCGCTCTCCTGACTGTCTCCGACCCATTCTGCCGAATCCGCCGCATTGGCCTCGACTAGGGTGATGCCCGACGCAACGGACCACTTGCCACCCGCCCAGATCTAAGGAGCGCACAGTGCAATTCGACGTGACCATCGAGATCTTGAAGGGTCAGCGGAACAAGTACGAGATCGATCACGAGACCGGACGGGTGCGTCTGGACCGCTACCTCTACACCTCGATGGGCTACCCGACCGACTACGGGTTCATCGAGGACACCCTCGGCGAAGACGGCGACCCGCTGGACGCGATGGTGCTGCTGCCGCAGTCGGTGTTCCCGGGCGTGATCGTCGAGGCGCGCCCGGTGGGCATGTTCCGGATGACCGACGAGAAGGGCGGCGACGACAAAGTCCTGTGCGTGCCGGCCGGCGACCACCGCTGGGACCACATCCAGGACATCGCGGACGTCCCCGAGTTCGAGCTGGACGTGATCAAGCACTTCTTCGTGCACTACAAGGACCTGGAGCCGGGCAAGTTCGTCAAGGCGGCCGACTGGGTCGGCCGCGCCGACGCCGAAGCCGAGGTGCAGCGGTCGGTGGAGCGGTTCAAGGCCGGCGGGCACTGACGCTCCTGGCGTAACCGCGCGCCGCTCGTCGGTGGCATCCTGGCGGTGTGACCCCGGTGTTGCATTTGGCCGCCCATTTCTGGTGGCTGGTTTTTCCACTGGGCGGTGCGATCGGCGGCGGCCTGCGGGCCGTTGCCGCCGCCAACGAGCGTAGGGCCGAGCGCCGGCTGGAACGGTATCGGCTGAAGCAGCAAGCCAAGATCGCGATTGCCGAGGCATCGGGCCGGGCGCGGACCAACGAGGACAGCGATCGACGGGAAGTCGCCAAACTCCTTGCGACGCATGATCGTATCGACGCCCGGTGGTTCGACTACGAGGTCGACATCGCGAAATTGCTGGACTTTCCGATGATGACCGATATGCGGGCTCCGCTGACCATCGCCTTCCATCGGGCGAAACGACACGCGGACCTGCTGCGGCCGGAACCGCCCGAGGGCCTGGTCGGCAACCGGGACGCCTTGGTGGAATACCGCGACGCAGTCCACGAGTACGTCAGTGCGTTCGAGATCGCCGAAGCCGAGGCGATTCGCCGACGTCGCAGCGACTTCACGGCAGACGAGCAGCAACGGATGGCGCGGGCCCAGAGCTTGCTGCACTTGGCCCAGGACGACGCGGCCACGCGCGAGGAACGGCAGAATGCCTACGCGCGGGCGAGCAAGGAACTGAGCGGCCTGATCGCACTGCCGGCCCCAGCGAGGGCCGGCATCGAACGGCGCATCGCCGGCCAGATCGAGGCCTAGCTGTTCCTGGGCAGTACACCTAGCCCGTCGGCGCCGCGGCCTGTCGCCGATTGCGCAGCACGCTCCAGCCCAGCGCCGCGCCGATGAACACCACCCCGACCGAGGCGGTGACCGCCTCGGGGACCTGATATCGCGGGTTGACGGAGAGCAGCATGATCACCGAGAGCACCCCGATCGCCCAGTGCGCGCCGTGCTCCAGGTACACGTAGCGGTCCAGCGCTTCCTGCTTCACCAGGAAGATCGTGATGGACCGGACGAACATCGAGCCCACCACACCGAGACCAAGCGCAATGACGATCGGGTCCGAGGTGATCGCGAAGGCGCCGGTGACCCCGTCGAACGAGAAGGCGGCATCGAGGACCTCGAGATACAGAAACAGGCTGAGGCCGGCCTTGCCGACCGCGCCGCCGTTCGACACCGCCTCGAGGTCCGGCGGCCGAAACGCCCGGCTCAGACCGTTGACGACGAGATACGTCACCAGGCCCAGCAGGCCGGCGGTCAGCACCGTCTCACTCTCGTCGCCGGAATGCGTCAGCCCGGTTCCGACGAGAACCAGCGCAACGACGGCCACCGCCACCGACACCTGCCCGAGCCGTCCGATGCGGGCGAACGGGATCTCGATCCACTTGAGCCACTTGATGTCTCGGTCGTAAACGATGAAGTCCAGGAACAGCATCAACAGGAACATCCCGCCGAACGCCGCGATCTGTGGATGCGCGGCGGTGATCAGCTTTTCGTAGCTGGGCGAGCCGTCGGGGAATTCCAGCGCGCCGTGCGGCGGGGGGCGCAGCGCCAGCTCCATCGCGCGGACGGGGTCCAGGCCGGCGGTGGCCCACACGATCAGCAACGGGAAGAGCAGCCGCATGCCGAAGACGGCGATGAGAATCCCGACGGTCAAGAACATCTGCCGCCAGAACCGGCTCATCTGCTTGAGGATCGCGGCGTTGATGATGGCGTTGTCGAACGACAGCGACACCTCGAGGGTGGCCAGCACCAGCAGCAAGAACAGGTCCCGCAGGCCGCCGTGGGCGTATCCGACCGCGAGGGCCGCCACGGTGACCAGCAGCGAGATCCCGAAGATGCGCAAGGCGGCCAAGGTCCTTTCCGACAGCCGCCCACGATAGCGAACCCCGGTCGCCGCCGCTGACCTGCGTCCACGGCCACTTACTATTTTCAAATTGTGGCGATGCCCGAAGTCGGCGGTACCCAAGCCCCCACCGGCACCGGTCCGATCACGCGCGGCAGCGTGGCCCGGGTCGCCACCGCGACGGCGCTGACCGCCCTGTGCGGTTACGCGGTGATCTACCTGGCCGCCCGGGACCTGGCGCCGGACGGCTTCTCGGTGTTCGGGGTGTTTTGGGGGGCGTTCGGCCTGGCCACCGGCGCCGCCTTCGGGCTGCTGCAGGAGACCACCCGGGAGGTCCGTTCGAGCCGCCACCTCTCGGCGGCCCCACCGGCCGCGGACGAGCCCCGGACCCACCCGCTGCGGGTGTCAATGCTGGTCGGCGTCGGCGCGGCCGTGGTGATCGCCGGCAGCTCGCCGCTGTGGAGCGCGCGGGTGTTCGTCGAACAACGCTGGCTGTCGGTGGCGCTGCTCAGCGTCGGGCTGGCCGGGTTCTGTGTGCACGCCACCCTGCTGGGCATGCTGGCCGGCACCGATCGGTGGACCGGTTACGGGGCGCTGATGGTGACCGACGCGGTCATGCGGGTCGCGGTCGCCGCGGCCGCCGTCGTGCTCGGCTGGCGCCTGGTCGGCTTCCTGTGGGCCACGGTCGCGGGGGCGGTCGCCTGGCTGATCATGCTGCTGGCCTCGCCCTCGGCCCGGTCCGCCGCCCGCCTCCGGACGCCGGGCGGCGCCCAGACCTTCCTGCGGGGGGCCGCCCATTCGATCACCGCCGCCGGCGCGAGTGCGGTTCTGGTGATGGGTTTTCCGGTGTTGTTGAAGCTGACCAGCAACGAGCTGGGGGCCGAGGGCGGGGTGATCATCCTCGCCGTGACGTTGACCCGGGCGCCGCTGCTGGTCCCGCTGACGGCCATGCAGGGCAACCTGATCGCGCATTTCGTCGACGCGCGCGGCGACCGGGTTCGCCCGCTAATCGCCCCGGCCGCGATCGTCGGCGGCATCGGCGCGGTGGGGGTGCTGGCGGCCTGGGCCGTGGGCCCGTGGCTGCTGCGGGTGGCCTTCGGGCCGCAGTACCACGCCGGCGGCGCGCTGCTGGCCTGGCTGACCGCCGCGGCCGTGGCGATCGCGATGCTGACGCTGACCGGCGCCGCCGCCGTGGCGGCGGCGCTGCACCGGGCGTACGCGCTGGGCTGGGTCGGCGCGACGGTGGCGTCGGGGCTGCTGCTGCTGTTACCGCTGCCGCTGCAGACGCGCACCGTCGTCGCCTTGCTGTGCGGCCCGCTGGTGGGAATCGGCGTTCATCTGGTGGCGCTGTCGCGCGCCGGGCGCCCCGCCGGCTGATCGCGTGTACCTTTTGGGCTGAATGGACACTGCATCACCCAAGTACGCGGGCGCCTGGATCGTCATCCCCGCCTTCAACGAAGCAACCGTCATCGGCGAGGTGGTCGCCGATGTGCGGTCCGTCTTCGACAATGTCGTCTGCGTGGACGACGGCAGCACCGACGGCACGGGTGAGGTCGCCAGGCGGGCCGGCGCCCACCTGGTGCGCCATCCGATCAACCTCGGCCAGGGTGCGGCCATCCAGACCGGCGTCGAGTACGCCCGCAAACAGCCTGGGGCACAGGTGTTCGCCACGTTCGACGGTGACGGGCAGCACCGGGTCAAGGACCTGGCGGCGATGGTCGACCGGCTCGGCGCGGAGGACGTCGACGTCGTCATCGGGACGCGGTTCGGCGCGGCGGTGGGCACCCGGCCGCCGTTTCTCAAGCGGCTCGTGCTGCGGACCGCCGCCCGGCTGAGCCGGCGCGGTCGCCGACTTGGCCTGACCGACACCAACAATGGGCTGCGGGTGTTCAACAAGAAGGTCGCCGACGGGCTGGACATCACCATGAGCGGCATGAGCCACGCCAACGAGTTCATCATGCTGATCGCCGAAAACCATTGGCGTGTCGTCGAACAGCCGGTCGAGGTGCTCTACACCGATTACTCGAAGTCGAAGGGGCAGCCGCTGCTCAACGGCGTCAACATCATCTTCGACGGTTTCCTGCGAGGGAGGATTCTTAAGTGAACTGGATCCAGGTGCTGCTGATCGGCTCGATCATCGCGCTGCTCGTCTATCTGCTGCGATCCCGTCGCAACTCGCGATCGAAGGCCTGGGTCAAGGTCGGCTACGTCGTCTTCGTGCTGGCCGGCATCTATGCCGTGCTGCGGCCCGACGACACCACGGTCGTGGCGCACTGGTTCGGGGTGCGCCGCGGCACCGACCTGATGCTCTACGCGCTCATCATGGCGTTCTGCTTCACCACGCTCAGCACCTACATGCGGTTCAAGGACCTGGAGCTGCGCTACGCGCGACTCGCGCGCGCCCTGGCGCTCGAGGGCGCCCAGACGCCCGAACAGTCGTCGAACGTGTAATCAGTGCGAAAAATCAGCTCGGAATTCGCAATGTGTGCACGTTCGGCGGTGGGTCACACCGTCTGGGCGTGACGGAAGTACTCGACCGTGCGGCGCACGCCGTCGTCGAGCCGCACCTGCGGACGCCAGCCCAAAACCCGTTCCGCCAAACCGATGTCGAGGCAGGACCGCCTCAGGTCGCCCAGCCGATCCGGATGAAACTCCGGGTCGTCCGGACCCCCGACGGCCGCGGCCACCGCCGAATGCAGTTGGCGGTCCGAGGTTTCGATCCCGGTGCCGACGTTGAATCGCTGCCCGCCGCCGGCGTCCCCGGAGGCCCTGACGAAGGCGTCGACCACGTCGTCGACGAACACGTAGTCGCGGGTATTCCCGCCGTCGCCGAACACCTTGGTCGGCTTACCCGACAGCAGCGCCTGGGCGAAGATCGCCACCACGCCGGCCTCGCCGTGCGGGTCCTGGCGGGGCCCATAGACGTTCGCCGGGGCGATGTGCGAGCACTCCATGCCGTACAGGTGACGGAACGTGTTCAGGTAGACCTCGCCGGCCACCTTGCCGGCGGCGTACGGCGAGGCCGGATCCGTGGGCACCGTCTCGGGTGTCGGGTATACCGGCGGCGTGCCGTAGATGGATCCCCCCGAGGACGTGTGCACGATTTTGCGCACCCCGGTCATGCGGGCCGCCTCGGCCAGCCGGATGGTGCCGATGACGTTGACCGAGGCGTCGAATTGCGGGTCGGCCACCGAGTGCCGGACGTCGATCTGCGCGGCCAGGTGAAACACCACCTCCGGGCGGTGCTCGTCGAGGATGGCCCGCAGGTCGGCGGTGACGATGTCGGCTTCGGCGAAGACATACGCCAGGTTGTCGGCCAGGTGCTCGATGTTGGTCGCGCGGCCGGTGGCGAAGTTGTCCAGCCCCACCACGGTGTGGCCGTCGGCCAGCAGGCGGTCGACTAGCGTCGACCCGATGAATCCGGCAGCCCCGGTGACCAGTGCGCGCACCGGCCCACCATACATAGCGGTGGTGGCCGTCGCGCTGATCGCCGTCCAGCTGGGGATTCGCACGGCGCTGGCGTTCGGGGGCTACTTCTACTGGGACGACCTGATCCTGATCGGCAAGGCCGGCACCCACAACCTGCTCTCGCCGGCCTACCTGTTCGACGACCACGACGGCCACGTCATGCCCGGCGCTTTTCTGCTCGGCGGCGCCATCATCCGGCTGGCCCCCCTGAACTGGACGGGGCCGGCGATCAGCCTGCTCGTGCTGCAGCTGCTGGCGTCGCTGGCGCTGCTGCGCGCCCTGCACGTCGTCCTCGGCTGGCGGCCGGTGCTGCTGATCCCGCTGACGTTCGCGCTGTTCACCCCGCTGGCCGTGCCGGGGTTCGCGTGGTGGGCGGCGGCGCTGAACTCGCTGCCGATGCTGGCGGCGCTGGCCTGGGTGTGCGCCGACGCCGTGCTGCTGGTCCGTACCGGCAACCGGCGCTACGCGGTGACGGGGACGCTGGTCTACCTCGGGGGCCTGCTGTTCTTCGAGAAGGCCGCGGTCATCCCGTTCGTCGCCTTCGCGGTCGCCGCGCTGCTGCGCCACGTGCAGGGCGATCCGGCGGCGCTGCGGACGGTGTGGCGCGCCGGGCTGCGGCTGTGGCTGGCGACGCTCGCGTTGACGGCCGGCTGGATCGCGCTCTACCTGGCCGTGGTGAACCAGCGGCGGTGGAGTTCCGACCTGGCGATGACGTCGCAGCTGCTGGCGCGGTCGGTCACGCACGGCATCGTCCCGGGGCTGGCCGGCGGCCCGTGGCACTGGGACCGGTGGGCGCCGGCCTCGCCGTGGGCGACGCCCCCGCCGTTGGTGATGGCGCTCGGCTGGCTGGTGCTGGCCGGCGCGCTGGTGGTGTCCCTGCTGCGCAAGCAGCGCATCGGGGCGGTGTGGCTGACCGCGGCCGGCTACGCCGTCGCCTGCCAGGTGCCGATCTATCTGATGCGCTCGTCGAAGCAGACCGCGCTGGAACTCGCCCAAACCCTGCGCTACTTCCCCGATCTCGTCTTCGTGCTGGCGCTGCTGGCCGCCGTCGCGTTCTGCGCGCCCAACCGGGCCGCCGGGCCGCGCTGGCTGGACGCCTCGCCCGGGCGCGCCGCGGTGACGCTGGGTTTGGCGGCGCTGTTCGTCGCCAGCAGCCTGTACTCGACGGCGACGTTCCTGACCAGCTGGCGCGACAACCCGGCCCAGCGGTACCTGCAGAACGCCCGGGCCGATCTGGCCGCGGCGCACGCGGCGTCCACGGCGCCGCTGCTGGATCAGGAGGTCGATCCGCTGGTGCTGCAGCGGGTGGCGGCACCGGAGAACCTGGCCAGCCACCTGTTCGCCCTGCTGCGGGACAGGCCCGAATTCGCTTCGGCCACAACCCGATTGCTGATGCTCGACAGCTCCGGCCACCTGGTCAGGGCGCGGGTGACCTGGGTCAGGACCGTCGTGCCGGGCCCCTTGCCGCAGTGCGGGTATTTCGCGCAGCCCGACCACCCGGCACGCCTGGTCCTCGACGACCCGCTGCTGCCCGCCGACTGGAGCGTCGAACTCAATTACCTGGCCAACAGCGAGGGAACGATGACGCTGACGATGACGCAGGGACCAGACGTCAAGGTCCCCGTGCATCCGGGGCTCAACCGGGTCTTCGCCCGGCTGCCCGGCGCGGGGGACGCGATCACCGTGCGCGCCAACACCACCGCGCTGGCGTTGTGCCTCGCCTCGGGTCCGGTGGGTTTCCTGGCGCCGGCCTGAAAGCCGCGCGCCCGGCGGAAGAACTGTGGAGCCGCCTGGGGGAATCGAACCCCCGACCTATTCATTACGAGTGAATCGCTCTACCGACTGAGCTAAGGCGGCACACCCTGATGCCGGGCGGCACGAGTCTACGGCAGGCGGGCGGGCCGACCCAAGTTAGGATTGCCCGGCTCTCCCCCTAGCCGCTTCGCGGCGGGGGCACCCCCACCTCACACGGCTGCGCCGTGTGCATCGTCACCGGGCGGTTCAGTCGCGCAGTTCCTGGCCGAAGGTGGCCACCATGGCGTCGACGGCGAACTTGGGCTTGACGTTCATCGCCAACGCCTCGCGGCACCCCAGGACCGCCTCGATGCAGCGCAGCAACCGCGGCGGCGCGGCGTGTGCGGCCAGGGCCGCCGCCCGGTCGGCCATGTCCGGATGATTGGGCTGCACCGAGCCCGCGCCCGCCGAGACCATGAGCGCATCCCGGAAATACGTCGCCAGGTCGATCAGCGCCCGGTCCAGGGCATCGCGGGAGGCGCGGGTCTGACGCGATCTCTGCCGCCGTTCGAGGTCTTTCATCGCGCCGGCGGCGCCGCGCATCGCCCCGGCGGTGCCCTTGCCGGTGCCGCCGGCGCCCAGGGCCGTCCGCAGCTCCTCCGTCTCGGCCTCGGCGCGATCCGCGGTGAGCACCACGGCCTCGGCCTCGGCCGCGGCCACCAGCTCCTCGGCGGCGGCATAGGCCCGCGACGGCGTGGCCGCGTCGCGCACCAGCGCCAGCGCCCGTTCGCGGCGCGCCCGGGCCTCGGCATCGGTCGCCAGCCGTCGCGCCCGGCCCACGTGGCCGCCGCTGACCGAGGCCGCCCAGTTCGCGGTGTCGGCACTCAGGCCGTCGCTGTCGATCAGGACGCGCGCGATCGCCCCGGTCGGCGGGGTGACCAGCGCGACGTGCCGGCACCGGGACCGCAACGTGATGGCGATGTCCTCGGGGTCCACCGATGGCGCGCACAACAGGAACACCGTCGACGGCGGCGGCTCCTCCACCACCTTCAGCAGCGCGTTGGCGGCGCCCTCGGTCAGCCGGTCGGCGTCCTCGATCACCACGATCTGCCGATGCCCGGTGGCCGGCCGCCGCGACGCGATCTGGACGATGCCGCGCATCTCGTCCACCCCGATGGACAGCCCCTCGGGGATCACCCTGCGCACGTCGGCGTGAGTGCCGGCCATCGTCGTCGTGCAGGCGCGGCACTGCCCGCACCCCGGGCCCCCGTCTTCAACGGCAGAGGTGCACTGCAACGCGGCGGCGAAGCACAGCGCCGCGACCGAGCGCCCCGATCCGGGGGGACCCGTGATCAGCCAGGCATGTGTCATAGTCCCGCCGCCAGCGTCGCTGTGAACCAGATCACCGCGGGCGGCCCTGGCGGCGGCCAGCAATTCGGCCGTCACCGCGTCCTGGCCTACCAGCCGTGTAAACACCCCGGACATCACCGGTAACAGTAGCCACCACCGCCGACAGATACCGATCGGCCACCGTGTCGCGACAATGCCGTTACATTTCGCCCATTTTCGGCGCGGACGGGGCCGGCTCGAGATCGTTGTAAGTTTCCGACAAGTCCCTGCTGCCCGATACGGTGGGATCGTGGCATCACCGGCAGCACTGCCCGGGCGGATCAGCGGATTCGTCCGGTGGGTGGTGCGTACCCCGTGGCCGCTGTTCTCGCTGAGCATGCTGCAGGCCGACATCATCGGCGCCCTGTTCGTCCTCGGCTTCCTGCGCTACGCCCTGCCCCCCGAGGATCGCATCCAGCTGCAGGATCTGCCGGTCCTGAACCTGGCGGTCTTCGGGGCCGCGCTGGTGGTGTTGTTCCTGGCCGGCTGGTTTGTCAACCTGAAGCTGCTGATGCCGGTCTTCCGCTGGCAGCGCCGGGACAACCTGCTCGCCGAGGCCGACCCGGCCGCCACCGAGCTGGCCCGCAGCCGGGCCCTGCGGATGCCCTTCTACCGCACGCTCATCAGCATGGCGGCCTGGCTGATCGGCGGCGTGGTGTTCATCATCGCCAGCTGGTCGGTCGCCCGGTTCGCCGCGCCCGTCGTGGCCGTCGCCACCGGGCTCGGCGCCGCGGCCACCGCCATCATCGGCTACCTGCAGTCCGAGCGGGTGCTGCGGCCGGTGGCCGTGGCGGCCCTTCGCAGCGGCGTACCCGAGAACGTCCAGGCGCCCGGCGTCATCCTGCGGCAGATCCTGACGTGGATGCTGTCCACCGCCGTCCCGGTGCTGGCGATCGTGCTGGCGGTGATGGCGGACAAGGCGTCGCTGCTGCACGCCACACCGGAGAAGCTGTTCACCCCGATTCTGCTGTTGGCGCTGGCGGCGCTGGGCATCGGCTTCGTCAGCACCCTGTTGGTGGCCATGTCGATCGCCGACCCGCTGCGCCAGCTGCGCTGGGCGCTGTCGGAGGTACAGCGCGGAAACTACAACGCGCACATGCAGATCTACGACGCCAGCGAGCTGGGCCTGCTGCAGGCCGGCTTCAACGACATGGTGCGGGACCTGTCCGAGCGGCAACGGCTGCGCGACCTGTTCGGCCGCTACGTCGGCGAAGACGTGGCCCGCCGGGCGCTCGAGCGCGGCACCGAGCTGGGCGGTCAGGAGCGCAACGTCGCGGTGCTGTTCGTCGACCTGGTCGGTTCCACCAAGCTCGCCGCGACCCGGCCCCCCGCCGAGGTGGTCCACCTGCTCAACGAGTTCTTCCGGGTGGTCGTCGAAACCGTCGGCCGCCACGGCGGTTTCGTCAACAAGTTCCAGGGCGACGCCGCGCTGGCGATCTTCGGCGCGCCGATCGAACACCCCGACGCCTCCGGCGGCGCGCTCGCCGCGGCCCGCGAGCTGCACGACGAGCTGCTCCCGGTGATCGGGTCGGCGGAGTTCGGGATCGGGGTGTCGGCGGGCAGGGCGATCGCCGGGCACATCGGCGCGCAGGCCCGCTTCGAGTACACGGTGATCGGGGACCCGGTCAACGAGGCCGCCCGGCTGACCGAGCTGGCCAAGCTCGAGCCCGGGCACGTGCTGGCGTCGGCGATCGCGGTCAGCGGCGCGCTGGACGCCGAGGCCCTGTGCTGGGACGTGGGCGAGGTGGTCGAGCTGCGCGGCCGCACCGCCCCCACCCAGCTGGCGCGGCCGGTCAACCTCGCCGGATCGCCGGATAGCCAACCCGTGCGGACGTCCGACGAGGTGCACAGCGAGGCCATCGGCCCCGGCTACTAGAGCTAGGTGCGCTTGGCGGCCTTCTTGGCCGGGGCCTTCTTGCGCGCGGCCTTCTTCGCCGGACGCTTCACCGGACCGCGCGCCCGCCGGTCGGCCAGCAGTTCGGCGGCCCGCTCGTCGGTGATCGACAGCACGTCGTCGCCCTTGCGCAGGCTCGCGTTGGTTTCGCCGTCGGTGACATAGGGGCCGAACCGGCCGTCCTTGATCACCATCGGCTTGCCGGTCGCGGGGTCTGCGCCCAGCTCGCGCAGCGGCGGCGCGGCGGCGGCCTGCCGGCCGCGGCGCTTGGGCTCGGCGTAGATCTTCAGCGCCTCGTCGAGCGTGATCTCGAAGATCTGGTCCTCAGTGGCCAGCGAGCGAGAGTCGGTGCCGCGCTTGAGGTATGGGCCGTAGCGGCCGTTCTGCGCGGTGATCTCCTCGCCGGTCTGGGGGTCCACGCCCACCACCCGGGGCAGCGACAGCAGCTTCAGCGCGTCCTCGAGGGTGACGGTCTGCAGGTCCATGCTGCGCAGCAGCGAACCGGTGCGGGGCTTCGGGCCGGTGGGCTTCTTGCCCTTTTTGGCCGGGGCCGCGTCACCGTCTTCCGGGGGCGGCTCAGGCAGGATCTCGGTCACGTAGGGGCCGTACCGGCCGTCCTTGGCGACGATCTCGTGCCCGGTCTCCGGGTCGATGCCCAGCGAGCGTCCCTCCTGCGGCGTGGCGAACAGCTGCTCGGCCACCTGAAGCGTCAGCTCGTCGGGCGTCAGCGAGTCGTTGAGGTTGGCGCGCTGCGGCGTCGGTTCGCCGTCGTCGCCGGTGACCATGCGTTCCAGGTAGGGCCCGTTCTTACCCACCCGCACGTACACCGGCCGGCCCTGCTCGTCGTCAAACAGCTTGATAGAGTTGACTTCTCGAGCGTCGATGCCTTCGAGGTTGACGCCGACGAGCTTCTTCAGCCCACCGGACCGGGCCACCGAGTCGGCCACCCCGTGGTCGCCGCCGAAGTAGAAGCGGTTGAGCCAGTCGGTGCGCCGCTCCTGCCCCGAGGCGATCGCGTCGAGCTCGTCTTCCATCGCGGCGGTGAAGCCGTAATCGACCAGTCGGCCGAAATGCTGTTCCAGCAAGCCGGTTACGGCGAACGCGACCCACGAAGGCACCAGGGCGCTGCCCTTCTTGTGCACGTAGCCACGGTCCTGGATGGTCTTGATGATCGACGAGTACGTCGACGGGCGGCCGATGCCCAGCTCCTCGAGCGCCTTCACCAGCGAGGCCTCCGTGTAGCGCGCCGGCGGGTTGGTGGCGTGGCCGTCGGGGGTGAGCTCGATGGCGTCCAGCCGCTGACCCTGCGTCAACTGCGGCAGCCGGCTCTCGGCGTCGTCGGCCTCGCCGCCGGCCAGTTCGTCGACGGTCTCCACATAGGCCTTCAGGAAGCCGGCGAACGTGATGGTGCGGCCGCTCGCGGAGAACACCACTTCTCTTCGGGTCCCGGCCGCCGTTGATTGACCATTGATCCGCAGGCTCAGCGTCGTGCCGCGCGCGTCGGCCATCTGCGAGGCCACCGTGCGCTGCCAGATCAGCTCGTAGAGCCGGAATTCGTCGCCGTCGAGTTCGCGGCGCACCGCGTCCGGGGTCGCGAACGCCTCGCCGGCGGGCCGGATGGCCTCGTGCGCCTCCTGGGCGTTCTTCACCTTGCGGGTGTACTGACGCGGCGACGGCGAGACGTACTCCTCGCCGTAGAGCTGACGCGCCTGGGTGCGTGCGGCGTTGATGGCCGACTGCGACAGCGTCGTCGAGTCGGTACGCATATAAGTGATGTAGCCGTTCTCGTAGAGCCGCTGGGCGATGCTCATGGTGCGCTCGGAGGAGAACCGCAGCTTGCGGCCGGCCTCCTGCTGCAGCGTCGACGTCATGAACGGCGCGTAAGGCCGGCGGGTGTACGGCTTCTCCTCCACCGAGGCGACGGAGAGCTGGGCGCCACGCAGCCCGGTGGCCAGCTCGGTCGCCTGGGCCTCATTCAGCACCGTGACTTCGTCGGATTTGCGCAGCTGGCCCAGCGAGTCGAAGTCGCGGCCGGTGGCGACCCGCATGCCGTCGACGGAGCTCAGCCGGGCGGTGAAGGTGGGCGGTGACGCCTGCGGGTCGGACACGCTGGCGTCCAGACGGGCCAGGATGTCCCAGTAGGAGGCGCTGCGGAACGCCATCCGGTCGCGTTCCCGCTGGACGATGATGCGCGTGGCCACCGACTGCACCCGGCCCGCCGACAGCTTGGGCGCGACCTTCTTCCACAGCACCGGGCTGACCTCGTACCCGTACAGCCGGTCCAGGATGCGGCGGGTCTCCTGCGCGTCGACCAGGTCGATGTCCAGGTCGCGGGGGTTCTCGGCGGCTTCGAGGATGGCCGGCTCGGTGATCTCGTGGAACACCATCCGCTTGACCGGGATGCTGGGCTTCAGGGTTTCCAGCAGGTGCCAGGCGATGGCTTCGCCCTCGCGGTCACCATCCGTGGCGAGATAGAGCTCGTCGACGCCTTTCAGCAGGCCCTTCAGTTCGCTGACGGTGCTTTTCTTCTCCGGGCTGATGATGTAGAGCGGTTCGAAGTCGTGATCGACGTTGACCCCGAGCCTGGCCCACGGCTCGGACTTGTATTTCGCGGGCACGTCGGCCGCGGCGCGGGGCAGGTCGCGGATATGCCCCCGCGACGATTCGACGATGTAGTTGGACCCCAGGTAGCCGGCCAATTTGCGCGCCTTGGTCGGCGACTCGACGATGACGAGTCGCCTACGGCTCCCAGCCCGGCCGCTCTCGCGGTCCTTGAGATTCTGGTCGGCCAACTACGCTTACGCTCCATCCTTGATCCCGGCCCCCCTGCGAGGCCGCCCCGCAGAAGAATGACAGGCCGGCGTCGAAAATTCCGCGGAAATTCAGATACGCCAGCGTTCCTTCGCCCTCGGGCACCTGACAATTTCGCACCCTTGGGCGCGACTGCGCAAACCGGCAAGCGGAATCGCAAATCTTTTTCCGCGGTTATACCCGCGGCCACACCGATGATGCGTCGACCCCGGCCGGGGCGTCGCCCACGTTCTCTACCAGGCGCGATAGCCGCCGACGCCCGCTGATCCGCAGCGCCGGGCGGCCACCGCGGGTGCCGATCAGGGTGGGGGCGATTCCGACCCGCATCAAAGCCGACGCCAACGGGGAATGGGTATCGGGTGCGTGGGGATCGAGCCCGAGCAGATAATGGTCGCCGTCGGGATGACCGGCCGCCAGCGTCCACGCCCGCAATTCGCGCGGCCCGGGCAGCCACCGCGGCGGCACGGTCTTGACCGCCCCGCGCGTCCATTCGGTGGCCAAATTCACCAAGGACGCGGTGACCGCCGTCCGCACCAGCGGGGTGTCCTCGTCGGTGCGGCCGATCTCGAACGCCAGACCAGCCTCGCGGATCATCTCGGCCAGCGCGCCGGCGCGCCACGGCTGATCCACCACCACGGAGAGCCGCGCGCCCTGCGCCTCGTGGCCGCCGACCATGACGATCTGCCCGGAAGCCGCCAGCACCCCGGAGAGATCGGCGACCGCGGGCGGCACCGACTCCGCTGTGAAGAAGGAAAGCTGGCTCACGCCACCGACAGTAGGCCAGGTCGACCATCCGCGTCTTGAGGCGCGGCGCGCCGGCGGCTTCGCGGGCCGGCCGGATTACGAAAACCCCCCGGCGGGCCCGCTGGGCGGGACTGCACGGGGGGTTCGTGGAGATGCGGCTCGTCTTAGACGGAGCGGACTCCGGTGGCCTGGGGGCCCTTAGGGCTGTGGCCGATCTCGAACTCGACCTTCTGGTTTTCTTCGAGGGTGCGGAAGCCCGAACCCTGGATCTCCGTGTAGTGGACAAACACGTCTGCGGAGCCGTCTTCGGGGGCGATGAACCCGAAGCCCTTCTCCGCGTTGAACCACTTCACAGTTCCCTGTGGCATCTCTCGATCTTTCCTTTTCTTCTGGGTGCGGGGCATCGCCTTTCGATGCCCCGGGCCTGGTACGACCGCCATACCTCGCTCAGTCGCCGGAACTTCACCCGACCGATTAACCTCGCAGGAACCGCGGCCGCAACGTCGATCCTGCGAAAGTTTGACACGAACACAGAAGCTGCGACCGCAAATAGTCAACCATGTTCATCGCTTCGGCGACAGACTTGCGCCGCCCAAGGCGTGTAAGGAGGGTGTGAATCTTGGCGAGCTTCGGCAGCGACTTGCTGGCCGCCGCGCTCGCCGGAACCGCCGCCGACGAGCGCCCGCTGCGCCACGTCGCCGAGCTGCCGGCCCGCAGCGGCCGCCCGCACAGCTGGCCGGCGTGGGCCGAGCGCGACGTGGTGCGCGCGTTCACCGACCGCGGCGTCAGCTCCCCCTGGTCACACCAGTCGGTGGCCGCGCAGTTGGCGCACGCCGGCCGTCACGTGGTGGTGAGCACCGGGACCGCGTCGGGCAAGTCGCTGGCCTATCAGCTTCCCGTGCTCAACGCGCTGGCCACCGATCCGCGCGCCCGGGCGCTGTACCTGTCGCCGACGAAGGCGCTGGGCCACGACCAATTGCGCGCCGCGCACGCGCTGACCGCCGCCATCCCGCGGTGCCATGACGTCGCACCCACCGCCTACGACGGTGACAGCCCCCCGGAAGTGCGCAGGTTTGCCCGCGAACGCTCCCGCTGGCTGTTCTCCAACCCCGACATGATCCATCTGTCGATCTTGCAAAATCACGCCCGCTGGGCCGTGCTGCTGCGGGGGCTTCGGTTCGTGATCGTCGACGAATGCCATTACTACCGTGGGGTTTTCGGATCCAATGTGGCGATGGTGCTGCGCCGGCTGCTGCGGCTGTGCGCGCGCTACTCCGCCACACCGACGGTCATCTTCGCCAGCGCGACGACGGACGCGCCGGGCGCGACGGCCGCCGAGCTCATCGGGCTCCCGGTCGAGGAGGTCACCGAGGACGGTTCGCCCCAGGGCGCCCGGACGGTGGCGCTGTGGGAACCGGCGCTGCGGACCGACCTGCTGGGTGAGAACGGCGCGCCGGTGCGCCGTTCGGCCGGCGCGGAAGCGGCGCGGGTGATGGCCGACCTGGTCGCCGAGGGGGCGCAGACGCTGACGTTCGTCCGGTCGCGCCGCGCCGCCGAGCTGACCGCGTTGGCCACCCAGGCGCGGTTGGATGACATCGCGCCGCAGCTGTCCGGCCAGGTGGCGTCGTATCGGGCCGGCTATCTCGCCGAGGACCGCACCGCGCTGGAGCGCGCCCTGGCGGAGGGCCGGCTGCGTGGCCTGGCCACCACCAACGCCCTCGAGCTGGGTGTCGACATCGCGGGGCTGGACGCGGTGGTGCTCGCCGGGTTCCCCGGAACGGTCGCCTCGTTCTGGCAGCAGGCCGGCCGGTCGGGCCGGCGCGGGCAGGGCGCGCTGGTCGTGCTGGTCGCCCGCGACGATCCGCTGGACACCTACCTGGTGCACAACCCGGCCGCGCTGCTGGGCAAGCCGGTCGAGCGGGTGGTGATCGATCCCGCCAATCCCTACATTTTGGGCCCCCAACTTCTCTGTGCCGCAACCGAAATGCCGCTCGACGAGGCGGAGGTGCGCGACTTCGGTGCCGCCGGGGTGGCCGAGGACCTGGTCGACGACGGACTTCTGCGGCGCCGCAACGGCAAGTACTTTCCGGCGCCCGGCCTGGAACCGCATGGCGCGGTGGACATCCGGGGGTCGGCGGGCGGCCAGATCGTCATCGTGGAGGCCGACACCGGGCGGTTGCTGGGCAGCACCGGCGTCGGCCAGGCGCCGGCATCGGTGCATCCGGGCGCCGTCTACCTGCATCAGGGCGAGAGTTACGTCGTCGACTCACTGGACCTCGAGGACGCGATCGCCTTCGTGCACGCCGAGGATCCCGGTTACGCCACGTTCGCGCGGGAAATCACCGACATCGCCGTCACCGGTACCGGCGAACGCTCGCGCTACGGGCCGGTCACCCTGGGGCTGGTGCCGGTCACCGTCACCCACCGGGTGGTGGGGTACCTTCGCCGCCGGCCTTCGGGCGAGGTCATCGACTTCATCGAGCTGGAGATGCCGGAACAGATGCTGGCGACCACCGCGGTGATGTACACGATCACCGAAGAGGCGTTGCTGCGCAACGGTATTGACGTACCGCGGATCCCCGGGTCGTTACACGCCGCCGAGCATGCGGCGATCGGCCTCCTGCCGCTGGTGGCCAGCTGCGACCGTGGCGACATCGGCGGCCTGTCCACCGCGGTGGGACCCGACCCGGCCGGTCTGCCCAGCGTCTTCGTGTACGACGGCTATCCGGGTGGCGCCGGGTTCGCCGAACGCGGGTTTCGCCAGGTGAGCACCTGGCTTGGTGCGACCGCCGCCGCCATCGAGGCATGCGAGTGCCCGCGGGGATGCCCCTCCTGCGTGCAGTCCCCCAAGTGCGGCAACGGCAACGACCCGCTCGACAAGGCGGGTGCGGTGCGGGTCCTGCGGCTGGTGCTCGCGCAGTTGCCGCACGCCACGCGATCCGCGGGATGACGGCCGACCCCCAAGGGTGCGGGTCGTCGCCGTAAAATCTCACCGCATGGGCCACGACTGGTTGCTCGTGGAGACGCTGGGGGGTGAACCCACCGTGGTGGCGCAGGGACGCCAGCTGAAAAACCTCGTTCCCATCACCACGTTCATGCGCCGCAGCCCGTACCTCTCCGCGGTTCGGACGGCGATCGCCGAGTCGGTGCAGACCGGGCAGAGCCTGACCAGCATCACCCCCAAGCGCGACCGCGTCATTCGCACCGAACCGGTGGTGATGTCCGACGGCTACATCCACGGCGTGCACGTGTGGACCGGCCCCGCCGACGTCGAGCCGCCCGAACGGCCCACCCCCGGGCCGCTGAAGTGGGACCTGACGATGGGCGTCGCCACCGACACCCGGGAGTCGCTGGTGAACAGCGGGAAGAATCCCGAAGTCGAGGTGACCTTCGGCAGGGCCTTCGCGGAAGATCTTCCCTCGCGCGAGCTCAACCAGAACGAAACCAAGGTGCTCGCCATGGCCGTCAAGGCCGAGCCCGATCAAACACTCTGCAGCACATGGGATCTCACCGATTGGCAGGGCAACCCCATGCGCATCGGTTTCGTCGCGCGTACCGGCCTGGAGCCCGGCCCCGACGGCCGGGACCATCTGGTCGCGCGGGCGATCAACTGGCGCGCCGAACTCAAGGGCCCTCAGGTGTCGACAGACGACCTGGCGCAACGGATCCTGAGCGGACTCGCCCAGGCCGGCGTGCACCGCGCGCTGATCGACCTGAAGAACTGGGCCCTGCTGAAATGGCTCGACGAGCCGTGCACCTTCTACGACTGGCGGGGCAGTGAGACGGGCAAGCCGAAGGTGCACCCCGACGACCAGCACCTGGTGTCCTCGATGACCGAGGAATTCGCCCACGGTGCGACCAGCCGAGTGCTGCGAATGCCCGGCCGTGACACCGAGTGGGTGCCGGTGCACGTCACGGTCAACCGGGTGGAGATCGAACCGGGTGTCTACGCCGGGCTGGTCTCGCTGCGATTGCCCTCCGACGAGGAACTGGCCGCGGTGGGATTGTCGCGCGGGCCCGAGCCGGCCCCCTAGCCGGGCGCGGGCCCCGCCCGTGCCGCGGCGCTCGCCACCCCGCCGAGGACCGCGATGCGCACCGTGACGACGACGTCGAGATCGTCCACCGCGCAACCGGCGTCGGTCCGCATCGCCCGGGCCACCGCCGTCGCGCGGGCGCACGCGGCTTCGGGTCCGGCCGCCAACCGGCCGGCGGCGGCCAACGCGGCAAGGTCGGCCGCCGCCTGCGCGCGGTGGCGCGCCACCACGACCGCACCGACCCAGGCCGCGGCGACCGTGGCGCACAGCAGCACCGCCACCATCCAGGCCGCGATCAGGGTGGCCGAGCCCCGGTCATCCCGTCGGCTCGGCGACCGAGACCGCTTTGGCCGCGATGTCGAGCGCCGGCAACAGCTCCGAACGCGCGACGACGGTGGCCACCAGGAACTCGCCGTCGCGGTGCACCTCGACGCGCGACCCGGCGGGGGCGATGCGCCGAGCCGCACCGAGCGCCGAGCGTTCGTCGCCGCGGGCGGCCAGCCGGGCGGCCTCCCGGGCCGCGTCCACGCAGCGGACCTGCATCGACAGCGCGGTGACGCCGGCCAGACACAGCACCAACACGACGACCAGCGTGGCCACGCCCAAGGCCGCCTCCACGGTGCCGGCACCCGCACTGTCCGCTAGACCTTGGTACTGAGCGCGCGACCGATGATGTGGGTCAGCGCCGACACGATGGAGTCGCCGGTCACGACGGTGTACAGGATCGCACCGAAGGCGGCGGCGGCGATGGTGCCGATGGCGTACTCGACAGTGGACATGCCCCCCTCGTCGGACGCCAGAACCGTCACACGGGCCACCAGGTCCCGAAACATGTTGTGCAGCAACGCTTTCCTTCCTCTTCACCATAATCCCGACTGCAATACCCGGCTGGCGAGCCCGGCCACCACGGGAACGATGCCCAGGCAGACGAACGCCGGCAGGAAGCACAATCCGAGCGGCCCGGCGATCAACACCCCGGCGCGCTCGGCGGTGGCGGTGGCTGCGTGCGCGGCGTTGTGGCGGGATTGGTCTGCCAATTCGGCGACACCCTCGGCCAGCGCGGCGCCCGAGGCCGCCGAGCGCCGGGCCAGCCGCAGCAGCGCCTCCACCTGCGCATCGGCCGGGTCGGCCCGCGGACCGGCCGTAACCGTCCACGCCGCAACGGGATCCGCGCCCAACGCCAGCAGGTCGGCCGCGCGCCGCAGCACGCGGGCCAACTCCGGCGGCGCGCACGATGCCGCGGCGGACGCCGCGGTGGCCACCGCCATACCCGCGCCCAGGCACACGGCCAGCACGTCGAAACAGGATGCGACCGCCAGCGGATCGTCGCCCCGCGCCGGCCCCGGCCCGCTGCGGGCCCGATTCTCGCGAACCGGCGCGCGCGCCCGCGCCCGGACCAGTGCTGGGCCGGGACCGAGCCACGCGGCCACCGCCAGCAACACCGCGGCCGCCGTCACGACCCGAGCCGATCCGTGATGCGGTCGGCCCACAACATCCCCCCGCACGCCATGGCCGAACCGACGACCAAGAACCATCCCCCGGCGTGCCCGTTGACCAGAAAGGCCAGCGGCCGGGCCCCGATCAGTTGACCCAGCAGCACGCCGAGCAGCGGCAGGGCCGCCAAGATCGCCGCGGTCGCCCGCGCGCCGGCCATGTTCGACGTCACCCGCGCCGAGAAGCGTTGCCGCTCCGCGATATCGCGCTGCGCGGCGCGCATCAGGGTGGCGATGGCCAGGCCGTGGTCGCTGGCCAGTTGCCAGCACATCCCCAGACGATCCCAATGCGCGGGCAGGGTCGACGACCGCGCCGCGGCCCGCAGGCCCGAGGCGACGTCGGCCCCCAATCTGGCGCGGGCCGCGACCGCGCGAAGCGACTCCGCGACCGCGCCCGCGGATTCCCCGGCGGCCACCGCGAACGCACGCACCGGATGGGAGCCGACCCGCAGTTCACCGACGAGCACGTCGAGTGCGCCTTCCAGCGCCCGGCCCTCGCTGACGGCGCGGCGGATGCGATGGCGGCGGCGGTAGCGCAGGTTCGCGGTCGCGCCCACGACGGCCACGGCCAGCACCGTCGTCAACGGCAGCAGTACCGCGGCGACGGCCACCGCACCCGCGACGAGGCAGGCCGCCCCGCGCGGCCCGGCCAGGGGGCGCCCTCGGCGGCGTGACGTCACGGGTGCGAGGCGGTACCGCGGTGACGACGGAAGGACGACGAGCGCGAGCGCCAACAGCACTCCGGCGGCGGGGCCGTTCACGCCGGCATCCGGCTGTGCAGCAACCGGCGCAGGAGCGCGGCGTCGTCGGTCATGCCGGCGTCGGCATGCCACACGGTGACCGCCCGCACCCGCCCGGCAACCCGGCGCAGCACGGCGATTTCGCCGAGCCGGCGCCGCCCGCTCCGATCCCGTCCGACGTGCAACAGCACCTGCACTGCGGCGGCGAGTTGACTGTGCAGCGCCGCCCGGTCGAGACCGCCCAGCGCGCCCAGCGCCTCGAGCCGGGCGGGAACTTCCGCGGGGTTGTTCGCGTGCACGGTGCCCGCTCCCCCGTCGTGGCCGGTGTTCAGGGCCGCCAGCAGATCCACCACCTCGGCGCCGCGCACCTCGCCGACCACGATCCGGTCCGGCCGCATCCGCAAGGCCTGGCGAACGAGCTGGCGCACGCCCACTTCGCCCACGCCTTCGACGTTGGCGCACCGCGCGACCAGCTTCACCAGGTGCGGATGCCGGGGCGCCAACTCGGCGGCATCCTCCACGCAGACGATCCGTTCGGTCGGCGCGACGGCCCCGAGCATCGCCGCCAAGAGGGTCGTCTTGCCCGCACCGGTTCCGCCGCACACCAAGAAGGCCAGCCGGGCGGCGATGATGTCGGCGACCAGGGCCGCGGCCTCGGGCGCCAGGCCGCCCGACGCGGTCAGGGCCGCCAGGTCCTGGCTGGCCGGCCGCAGCACCCGCAGCGACAAGCACGTGCCCGCGACCGCCACGGGAGGCAGGACCGCGTGCAATCGCACGGTGAACCCGGCGCCGATGCCGGTCAGCTGGCCGTCCACCCACGGCTGCGCGTCGTCCAGGCGCCGGCCGGCGGCCAGCGCCAGCCGCTGCGCCAGGCGCCGCACCGCCGCCTCGTCGGCGAACCGGACCTGCGTGCGCCGCAGGCCGTCTCCGTCGTCGACCCACACCGCGTCCGGTGCGGTGACCAAGACGTCGGTGGTGCCGTCCGCGCACAACAGCGGCTCGAGGATGCCGGCGCCGGTCAGCTCGGTCTGCAGCACCCGCAGATTGGCCAGCACCTCGGTGTCCCCGAGCATCCCGCCGGACTCGGCGCGGATCGCGGCGGCGACGACGTTCGGCCCCAACGCCGGCCCCAGCGGGGCGGATTCGGCGGCCAGCCGCTCGCGCACCCGGTCGATCAGCGAGCCGCTCACGCGGCCCTACCGTTTCGTGCCGACCCCGACGACGCCCGCGGCAGCACGGCGAGCACCCGGCGCGCCGCCGCCGCCAGCGCGGAGCGCCGTCCGGCCCGCAGGCCGCCGCGCTCGAGTTGCTCGGCGACTCGCGGCTCGGCTCGCATGGAGGCCAGCAAGGGCAACCCGGTGATGTCGGCGATCTCGGCCGCCCGCAACCCGCCCGGCGACGGGCCCCGCACCACCAATCCCAGGTTGGGGTTGACGGCGGCCAGCACCGGAGCCAGCGCACCCGTCGCCGCGCATGCGCGCACATCGCATCGGCTCACCACGACGACGAGGTCGGCGGCGTCCAGCGCGGCTTGCACCGCATCGGTAAGGCGACGGGGAAGGTCGCAGACCACCGTCACCCCGCCCCGGCGGCCGGCGTCGACGATCGCGCGCACCGGCCCGGGCGCCAGCTCGTACCCACGCCGCGTGCCGGACAGCACGCTGACGCCCCGGTGCCGGGGTAACGCCGCACGCACGGCCGACCAATTGAGCCGGCCGCCCTGCACCGCCAGGTCCGGCCAGCGCAGGCCCGCCACGGTCTCGGCGCCCAGCAGCAGGTCGATCCCGCCGCCCCACGGGTCGAGATCCACCACCAGCGCCTCCGCGGCGGCCTGGGCGACGGCGACGGTCAGCGACGACGCACCGGACCCGCCGCACCCTCCGATGACCGCCACGACATCGCCGCGCGGCCCGTCGTCGGCGAACGCATCGGCCGCCTCGGCAAGCGCGCGCACCAACCCGCGCTCCTGCTCGGGCAGCCGCAACACCTGCCCGGCACCGACCGCGACGGCCGCCGCCCACGTCGCGGTCACCGGGTCGGCGGCCGTCAACACGATCACGTGAGCGCGGCGCGGCAACGCCGCCCGTACGCACCGCTCGGCCGCCGCCTCGTCCAACACCACGGCCGCGGCCGCGGACCACGTCTTGCGGCTCACGGCGCCGCCGGAATGGACGACGCGGACGCCGACGGCCGCGGCCACGCGATCCAATTCCCGGCGCAGCTCCGCGTCCGCCAACACCGCCAGCACGCCCGCGGCGGTCGCCACTTCGGCCTGAGGTGTGCTCGTCACGCGCCCACTCTGCGGGCCCGTGATGTTGGACACCAGTCCCAAACGCCGATTTTGGGGATAGAGACGCAAGTGTGCACAAAGACGTCGGCCGGCGCGCAGAAGAGGGAATGTCCGCAACTACTCTTGCGGCCGCGCCGCGCGGCCCGTATGAGCGGAACTGACCCCAGAAAGGGGACGACCCCCGCCAGGGGGGGAGGAGGCGAGGGTCGTCGTGCATCAGCCCCGGGGGGTCGGGCTGATACACCCTCGGCTCAGGCCGAGTAATGCTTACTATACACATGCCAAGCCGCGGTAACGCAATAGCTCTTTCTATGAAAGAACACGTTGAGCCGCAAGAACACTGCCGTTACCGTAGGTCCCACTTTGCTGAGCGGCCATTTCGGGCCCGAGACCGCGGCGCCGGCGGACCACCGACCTATGCTGGGCCCGTGACCGTCTTCGACCCGGCCGATGAGCAGCACACGACTCCCCGGGCCCGCACCGCGGCCTTCTTCGACTTGGACAAGACGATCATCGCCAAGTCCAGCACCCTGGCGTTCAGCAAACCGTTCTTCAACCAGGGACTGCTGAACCGCCGCGCCGTGCTCAAGTCGAGCTACGCCCAGTTCATCTACCTGCTCTCCGGCGCCGATCATGACCAGATGGACCGGATGCGCATCCACATGACCAACATGGTCGCCGGTTGGGATGTGGAACAGGTCAAGTCGATCGTCAACGAAACGCTGCACGACATCGTCACGCCACTGGTGTTCGCCGAAGCCGCGGACCTGATCGCCGCCCACAAGCTGTGCGGCCGCGACGTCGTCGTGGTCTCCGCCTCCGGCGAGGAGATCGTGGCCCCGATCGCCCGGGCGCTCGGCGCCACGCACGCGATGGCGACCCGCATGGTGGTCGAGGACGGCCGGTACACCGGCGAGATCGCGTTCTATTGCTATGGCGAGGGCAAGGTCCAGGCGATTCGCGAGCTTGCCGCCCGGGAGGGCTACCCGCTGGAGCACTGCTACGCGTACTCGGACTCGATCACCGACCTGCCGATGCTCGAATCCGTAGGGCATCCCAGCGTGGTGAACCCCGACCGCGGGCTGCGCCGGGAAGCCGTCGAGCGTGGGTGGCCCGTGCTGTCCTTCTCGCGGCCGGTGTCGCTGCGCGACCGCATCCCGGCGCCGTCGGGTGCGGCGATCGCGACGACCGCCGCGGTGGGCGTCAGTGCGCTGGCCGCCGGCGCTGTCACCTATTCGCTGTTGCGCCGCTTCGCGTTCTAGCCCGCACGCGGGGCTACGCAGCAAACGCATTTCCGGCGCCGCTCCGCAATTTTGAACAAAATTGGGCCTTGCTGCGCTAAGGGTCTAGTAGTACAAAGGAACCACGGAAGCCCGGTGAGGCCTAGGTCGATCCGGAAGAGAAGGTTCGATCTCCCGACCCGGGCGCCCAGCACGGTGCTCGGCACCCACGCGGAGTCATAGCCGCGATAATGGCAGAAGTGTTGCGGGCCTGCGTAATTGCGAATTGTGGACGGTGTCGACGGCCCTTTGGGTGGGGTTGCGACCGGAAGCATCGCAAGATCGCCGAGGCCAACCCACGCAGCCCCGAGATGCACGCATGGTAACCGAGTTCCGTGCTAGCGGGCGGCGGACCGAATACTTCGGGACGTCGCCCGCTTTGCATTGTCCGGCCGGGTTTTACGTGGTCTCCGGTCACCGGTCCAGCTATCGACCCGACATCGACTCGGCGATCGTCAGCGCCTCCTGCGCACCGGAGCGCATCGCCCGGCAGCACAGCACCAGCCAGCCGCCCACCCCGGCCGCGGTGCCCTCGGCGAAGCCCCGGGCCGCGTCGCGATAGTCGGCGGGCTGGCGCATCCAACTCACCTCGGGCACACCCAGTCCGTGCGGATCCAGCCCGCTGGCGATGGTCACCAACCGCGATACGGCGCGGGCCACCACGCCGTCCGCGCTGCCGAACGGCCGCAACGTCAGCAGTTCGCCGTGCGCGACCGCGGCGACCACCGGCGCGGGCGCCTGAGTGCCGCCGCTGACCAACTCCGCCAGCAACTCCAGCCGCTGCGCGACGCCGGTATCGGCGCGCGGCCGGCCCAGCCGCTCCTCGTCGACCTGGTCGGCCGCCGCCAGCATGTGCAGCCGGGCCAGCGCCTGCAGCGGCGCCCGCCGCCAGATACCGACCAACGGACCCTCGCCGCCTTCCAGCGCCTGGGCCACCCGCAGCGCCCCACCGAACACCGGATCGCTGACCACCGCCGCGTCCGCGAGGTCTTCCAGCCGTACGGGTCCGCCGTCCAGCACCGACGACGCGCGGGCCGCCCGCAACGCCGCTTCGGCCGCGGTCACCGGCCAGCCGCGCAGGTTGGCCCGGTGACGGTGGGCGCGGCCCAGCGCGTCGCGGGCCCGGTCGCTGGCCTCGGCCACGCCCGGCAACTCCATCAGTGGAGCCAGTGGATCAGCCGTCACAGGTTGCCAACCTATCCCGGTGGCGCCGGCGCGCGCGGGATGGCCTCCAGCAGCTGACGGGTGTACTCGTGCCGCGGCCTGGTGAACAGCTCCTCGGTGGCGGCTTGCTCCACCAGGCGGCCGGCGCGCATCACCAGGACTTCGTCGGCGATCTGCCGGATCACCGCCAGGTCGTGGCTGATGAACAGGTAGGCGAGGCCCAGTTCGTCCTGCAGGCGGGCCAGCAACTCCAAAATCTGAGCCTGCACCAGCACGTCGAGCGCGGAGACCGCCTCGTCGCACACCAGCACGTCGGGGCGCAGCGCCAGCGCCCGGGCGATCGCCACCCGCTGCCGTTGGCCCCCCGACAGCTCGCGGGGCAGCCGCCCCAACACCGACGACGGCAACGCGACCTGGTCGACGAGCACGCGCACCGCGCGCTCGCGCTGCGCGCGGTCACCGACGCGGTGGATGCGCAGCGGTTCCTCGATGGCGCGAAACACCGTGTACATGGGATCCAGGCTGCTGTAAGGGTTCTGGAACACCGGTTGCACCCGCCGCCGGAAGGCCAACTGCTGCTCCCGGCTCAGTGCGGCGTCGACGCGGGCGCCGTCGAAGACGACCGTGCCCGAAGTCGGCGACAGCAGGCCGAGCACCATCCGCGCCAGCGTGGATTTGCCCGAACCCGACTCCCCGGCGATGGCCAGGGTGCTCGCCCGCCGCAGCCGAAACGAAACCCCGTCGACGGCACGGAAATCCGCGTGCCGCATTCGCCGCCACCCGCGCGACTCGCGGTAGACCTTGGTCAGCTCCGAGGCGACGAGGATGTCGCCGGACGCCCGGTGACCCGTGGGCCGGGCCGGACTCTTGACCGACAGCGACGGCGCCGCGGCCACCAGCCGCCGGGTGTAGTCGTGTTGCGGGTCACGCAGGATCGCCTCCGCCGCACCCGATTCCACCACAACCCCGGCGCGCATCACGACCACGGACTCGGCGCGTTCGGCGGCCAGCGCAAGGTCGTGGGTGATCAGCAGCAGCGCGGTGCCGAGTTCGCCGGTGAGCCCCTGCAGGTGGTCGAGCACCTGCCGCTGCACGGTCACGTCCAGCGCGGAGGTCGGCTCGTCGGCGATCAGCAGCCGCGGCCGGCCCGCCAATCCGATCGCGATCAGCGACCGCTGGCACATGCCCCCGGACAGCTGATGCGGGTAGCGGCCCGCTTGCTTCGCCGGGTCCGGCATGCCCGCCCGGGCCAGCAGCTCCACCGCGCGTTCCCGCGTCCGGCGATCGGAGGTGTTGGCCCGCAGCGCTTCTGAGACCTGGAAGCCGACCTTCCAGACGGGATTGAGGTTGGTCGTCGGGTCCTGGGGTATGTAGCCGATCTCGCGGCCCCTGATCGCCCGCAGCCTCCGGCGGTCGGCCGCGGCGATGTCGGATCCGTCGAAGAGGATGCGCCCGGCGGTGATCCGGCCGCCGGGCGGGAGCAGCCCCAGTATCGCCGCGGCCGTGGTGGATTTCCCGGAACCCGACTCGCCCACCACCGCGACGGTCTGCCCGGGCAGGACCACCAGATCCACGCCGCACACGGCGGCCTGATCGCCGAAGCTGACCTCGAGCCCCTCGACGGCCAGCAGCGGTCCCCCCGTCATGGCCGCCACGCCCGGGACGCCGGATCCAGCGCGTCGCGCAGCGCGTCGCCCATCATCATGAAGGCCAACACCGTGATCGCCAGTGCGCCGGCCGGATAGAACAGGACGGGCGAACCGGCCCCCAGCCGCGTCTGGGACAGGTTGATGTCGCCGCCCCAGGACACCACCGTGCTCGGCAGCCCGACACCGAGGTAGGACAGCGTCGCCTCGGTGACGATGAAGACGCCCAGGGCGAGGGTGACCATCGCGATGACCGGCCCCAGGGCGTTGGGCAGCGCGTGGCGCAGCAGAATTTGGAAGCGGCTCAGCCCCAGAGCTTTTGCGGCCAGGACGTAGTCGCTGGCGCGCACCGCCAGCACCGCTCCGCGCGCGATGCGGGCCACCTGCGGCCAGCCGAACAACGCCAGGATGGCGATCACGGTCCACACCGTGCGATGCCGCATGACCTGCATGAGCACGATCGCGGCGAGCAGCAGCGGCAACCCGAAGAACACGTCGCTGACGCGCGAGACCACCGCGTCGACCCAGCCGCCGTAGAAGCCGGCCAGCGCGCCGAGCGCGCCGCCGACGATGAACACCACCAGGGCCGCCCCGACGCCGACGGTGACCGAGGCCCGCGCGCCGTAGACGGTGCGGGCGTAGACGTCGTGGCCCTGCAGGTCGGTGCCGAACCAATGCGCGCGCGACGGCGGGAGCAGGCTCTGGGCGGGGTCGGCGTAGCCGGGATCGGCCCCGGTGAACAGCGCCGGGAATATCGCGACGAGCACGATGAACAGGATCAGCAGGCCGGCGACGACGAACTTCGGGCGCCCGCGCAACCCGCGCCACGTGTCCCGCCAGAAGCCGCTGCGCCTTGCCGATGGCTCAGCCATACCGGATCCTCGGGTCCAGGGCGGCATACAGCAGGTCGACGGCCAGGTTGGTGATCAGGTAGATCCCCACCAGCACCGTGACGATCGACACCACGGTCGGCGCCTCCTGCCGGGTGACGGCCTGATACAGCACACCGCCGACGCCGTGGATGTTGAAAATGCCTTCCGTCACAATGGCTCCGCCCATCAGCGCCCCCAGGTCGGCCCCCAGGAACGTGACGACCGGGATCAGCGAATTGCGCAGAATGTGCACCGCCACCACACGCGGCCGGGACAACCCCTTGGCGGTCGCGGTGCGGACGTAATCGGCCTGCGCGTTGGCGGCCACCGCCGACCGGGTCAACCGCACCACGTAGGCGAACGACACCGAACCCAGCACGATCCCGGGCAGCAGCAGACGCCCGAACGTCGACCGCTCGCCCACCGTGACCGGCGCGATGCCCAGCTTCACCCCGAAGACGAATTGGGCCAGGAACCCCAGGACGAAGATGGGGACCGCGATGATGACCAGGCCGACGATCAGCACGCCTGCATCGAACAGGCCGCCGGTGCGCAGTCCGGCGATCACCCCGAAGCCGATACCGAGCACCGCCTCGACGACCAGGGCGATCAGTGCGAGCCGCAGCGTGACCGGAAAGGCATGGGCCAGAACGCTACTCACCGGCAGGCCGGAGTAGGAGCGGCCCAAGTCGCCGCGCAGCACGCCGCCGAGGTAGCGCAGGTACTGCACGATGAACGGGTCGTCGAGGTGGTAGCGTGCCCGCAACTGCGCGGCGACCTCGGGCGTGAGCGGGCGGTCCCCGGCGATCGCGGCGACCGGGTCACCAGGCAACAGGAACACCATGCCGTAGACGAGCAGCGTGGCACCGAGGAAGACGGGCACAATGATGGCGATCCGGCGAGCGATGTACCAGCCCATGGCTCAGGCCTTGCCGATGTTCTCGTAGTCGGGCAGACCGTTCCAGGTGAGCTTGACACCGCTGACCTGCGGCGACCACCCGACCACCGCGATGTAGTACCACAGCGGCACAGCAGGCATGTCGCGCAATAGGATTCGTTGGGCCTCGTTGACCAGCACATCGGCCCGCTGCAGGTTGGGGGCGGCCTCCGCGGCGGCCAGCCCGGCGTCGAACTCCCGGCTCGAGTATCCAACATCATTGGATCCCGCTCCGGTGGCGTACAGCGGGGCCACGAACTCGATCATCGACGGGTAGTCGCCGATCCAGCCCGCGCGGAATGCGGTATCGATGGTGCGGCTGGTGATCTGGGTGCGAAAGCCCGCGAACGTGGGGTGCGGCGCGCCGACGGCATCGATGCCGAGCACGTTCTTGATGCTGTTGGCCACCGCGTCCACCCACTCTTGATGCCCGCTGTCGGCGTTGTATGCGATGGAGTACCGCCCGCTCCATGGCGAGATCGCGTTGGCCTGCGCCCAGAGTTGGCGCGCCCGTTCGGGTTTGAAGTCCAACGCGTCGTTACCCGGGATGTTTTGGTCGAATCCGGGCAGCGAGCTCGCGGTGAAATCCCGGGCCGGGCTGCGGGTGCCGTTGAAGATCTGCTGACAGATCTGCGGTCGGTTGATGGCCGCCGACAACGCCAAGCGGCGCAGTCGTCCTTCCTCGCCCCCGAAATGCGGTAGCCGCAACGGCGTGTCGAGCGATTGGCTGACCGCGACGGGTCCACTGGCGGCATTACCTCCCAGGTCGCGCTTGTAGATCGTCAGCGCGCTGGACGGAATCGTGTCCAGCACATCGAGATTTCCGGACAGCAGGTCGGCGTAGGCGGTGTCCAGGTTGGCGTAGAACTCGAACCGCACGCCCTTGTTATGCGGCTTTCGGTTGCCGTGGTAGCCGGGATTGGGCTTCAAGTCGATCTTGACGTTGTGTTCCCAGGCCGGCCCGTCGGGACCGTCCGCCAATTCGTACGGGCCGTTGCCGACCGGGTTGCGGCCGAACGCCGCCATATCGCGAAAAGCCCTGTCCGGTAACGGATAGAACGCGTTGTGTCCCAGCCGCAACGTGAAGTCGACGGTCGGCGCCTTGAGCCGGACGGTGAACTCCAGGTCGTTGACCACGTGCAGTCCGGACATAGTGGTCGCGCTGGGCTTGGCGGCCGCGACGTCGTCGAACCCGACGATCGGGCTGAAAAAGCTTTGCTGCAGTTGGGCATTGCTGCTCAGCGCCCCGTAGTTCCACGCGTCGACGAACGAATGCGCCGTCACCGGCGAGCCGTCGGTGAACTTCCAGCCGGGCTTGAGAACGATCCGGTAGTCGATGTTGTCGGTGGTCTCGATCGACTGCGCCACTTCCGGCGACGGCTTGCCGGCGGCGTCATAGGACACCAAGCCGGCGAACAGCCGATCCAGGATCCGCCCCCCGAGGCTGTCGTTCGTGGCGGTCGGAACCAGCGGGTTGGGCGGCTCCCCACCGTTCACCACCACCGACTCAGGGGTCAGCGCCCCGCCGCCGCACGCGGTCAGCGAGGTGGCCGCCAGGAAGCCGGCGGCGACGAAGACCGGCAAGGCGGCCCACATCCGACGCATGACACCCGACCCTAGGGCCTGTCACGGCGCCGGCGGTGAAGTGCCCGGCGCGGGTCCGCGAATTTAGAATCCCGTCGTGACTGTCGCGTATCTGGCTTCGGAGAGACCGGGTCTACTAGCGGGGCAAATGATCTTCACGTTCGGCGTCCCCGCGATCGGGTTGGCGTGTCTGATCATCGGCGTGTGGGAGCGCTCGCGCCGGCGTCGGCGGCCGCTTGCCTATCCGCCGCCGTACCTCGCCGGCTACCCGCCACCGCCTCCGGCGATGGGATATCCGGGCCCGTATCCCGCTCCGGCGCCATACCCGGGTTACCCGCCCGTCGTGCCGCCCCGGGCGACGGCGGGCAAGTCGGCCACCGCGCTGATCACCATCGGTATCGTCCTGCTGGGGCTGGGCGCGCTGAACATCCTCCTCCACGCTGCGCGCGCCGCATCAAGCCAGGCCGAGCGAGCCCACAACACGTCGATGCGGGTGGGCGAATGTGTGAATCAATCGACTTTCAAGGCAGAGCATTTCGCGTCCCGGCCGGACAATGACTGCGCCAACCCGGCGGCTGTCTATGAGCTCGCCTTCAAAGGCGGCCCCTCGGCGACATGCCCCGACGGCAAACGCGATCACTCCGTGTACGACCGTTTCACGGACGACGATTCGATCCTGTGTTTCGCCTTCAATCTCAAAGAAGGACAGTGCTACCAAATGCCGAACCCGGGCGCCGCTGACATGACGATGCGACTCGGTGACTGCCAGTCCCATTCCGGAGCCCTACAGGTGAAGGTCGTGCAGCGCATCGATGGCAGCACGGACAAAACCCGATGCCCGGAAGGGTCCAAGGGCGTCAGCTACCCGGAGCCGGCCCGCGTCTATTGCCTGGCAAGGGCCGACTCGTGACGCCGCTTCAGACGGGCGTGACCGGGTGCACCTGCAGCACGCACGCGTCGATGGCGACCGGCACGGTCAGCACCACGGTCGTGTCCGGGGGGTTGACCAGCAACTCGGTGTAGGCGGGGCAGGGATCGCCGTTGGCGTCGATGGCGACGCCCTCCACGACGGCCTGCGCCTGGGTGGACAGGGACAGGATGACGGTGGGCGGTGAGTCGGCGCCCACCGTCAGGCCGCCCATGTAGCCGCGCGGCGTGGGTTGCGCATGAATGAGTGGCCCACCGGCACCCGAGTCGACCCCGGGGTAGCCGGTCAGCGTGCACGGCTCCGCGCCGCCGGCGAGGCTGAACACCAGGGTGGTCGCGCGGTGGCCCACGGCGGCCTGAGCCGGCGAGGCGGTGACGGCGATCTGGTCCGACCAGCATGGGGTCGGCGCGTCGGCGGTGTCGGTCGGCATGGCCCACGCCGGAATCCCGAGCATGGCGGTGGCCGCGTAACCCGTTGTGGCCGTGACAAAGCTGGGAACTAGTCGGCGAATCCGCCGCCCCTGACCCGGCACACCGGTGATTATCCGCCATCCGCGCGCGCTTTGAGCTCCATTTCGGGCGTTGCATTTCACCTTGTAGGGCTAGGCTCTCTGACGATCGACGAGCCTCGACACTAGGAGGAAGCCAGTGACCACCACCGACGCCGTAGGCCCGTCGTCGTTTCCCCCGGCCACCGCGTTCGTCGCGCAGGCCAACGCGGGCGAGGAGCTCTACCGCGAGGCCGACGAGGACCGGTTGGCCTTCTGGGCCAAGCAGGCGCGCCGGCTGTCCTGGGCGACGCCGTTCACCGAGGTGCTCGACTGGTCGGACGCCCCGTTCGCCAGGTGGTTCGGTGACGGCAAGCTCAACGTCGCCTACAACTGCGTGGACCGCCACGTGGAGGCGGGCAACGGGGGCCGGGTCGCGATCCACTGGGAGGGCGAGCCCGGCGACAGCCGCAGCCTGACCTACGCCGACCTGCAGGAGCAGGTGTGCAAGGCGGCCAACGCGCTGACCGGTCTGGGCCTGGTCGCCGGCGACCGCGTCGCCATCTACATGCCGCTGATCCCCGAAGCGGTGATCGCGATGCTGGCCTGCGCCCGGCTGGGCATCATGCACAGCGTCGTGTTCGCCGGCTTCACCGCGAAGGCGTTGCGCGCCCGCATCGCCGACGCGCAGGCCAAGTTGCTGATCACCAGCGACGGGCAGTTCCGCCGCGGCAAGCCGGCACCGCTGAAGGACGCGGCCGACGAGGCCGTCTCGGATGCGGACAGTCCCGTCGAGCACGTCCTGGTGGTGCGGCGCACCGGAATCGACGTGTCCTGGGACGACGACCGCGACCTGTGGTGGCACGAGGCCGTCGACGCCGCGTCGCCCGAGCACACCCCGGAGGCGTTCGACGCCGAGCAGCCGCTGTTCTTGCTGTACACCTCCGGCACCACCGGCAAGCCCAAGGGCATCGTGCACACCAGCGGTGGGTACCTGACCCAGAGCTCGTACACGCACTACTACGTCTTCGATCTCAAGCCCGAGACGGACGTGTTCTGGTGCACCGCCGACATCGGCTGGGTCACCGGACACACCTACGGTGTCTACGGCCCGCTGTCCAACGGCGCCACCGAGGTCCTCTACGAGGGCACACCCGACACGCCGACCCAGCACCGGCACTTCGAGATCATCGAAAAATACGGCGTGACAATCTATTACACCGCGCCCACGCTCATCCGTACGTTCATGAAGTGGGGTCGCGAGATCCCCGACGCGCACGACCTGTCCAGCCTGCGGCTGCTGGGCACGGTGGGCGAGCCGATCAATCCCGAGGCGTGGCGCTGGTACCGCAAGGTGATCGGCGCCGAGCGCCTTCCGATCGTGGACACCTGGTGGCAGACCGAGACCGGTTCCGCGATGATCTCCCCGCTGCCCGGGGTCGCCGCGGCCAAGCCGGGTTCGGCGATGAGGGCCTTGCCGGGCATCTCCGCGAGCATCGTCGACGACCACGGCGATCACCTGACGCCGGCCGTCCATCACGGCGAACACGTCACCGGCTACCTCGTCTTGGACCAGCCGTGGCCGTCCATGCTGCGCGGCATCTGGGGTGACCCCGAGCGCTACGTCGAGACCTACTGGTCCAGGTTCGCCGAGCAGGGCTGGTACTTCGCCGGCGACAGCGCCTATTACGACCGCGACGGCGCCATCTGGGTGGTGGGCCGCATCGACGACGTAATGAACGTGTCGGGGCACCGGCTCTCGAGCGCCGAACTGGAGTCGGCGCTCGTCGGCCACCACGGAGTGGCCGAGGCCGCGGTGGTCGCGAAAACCGACGAGACCACGGGCCAGGCCGTCTGCGCGTTCGTCGTCTTGTGCGCCGAGTACGAGGTGCACGATGGGGTCGTCGAGGAGCTCCGCGCCGAGGTGGCCCGGGAGATCTCACCCATCGCCAAGCCGCGGGAGATCCACGTGGTGCCCGAGCTGCCCAAGACGCGCAGCGGCAAGATCATGCGCAGGCTCCTGCGTGACGTCGCCGAAAAGCGGGAGCTCGGAGACACGTCGACGCTGCTCGACCCCGGCGTCTTCGACGCGATCCAAGCCGCGAAGTAGCCGGCTCAGGCCGGTAGCGGCGTGAATCCCGCACCGGGCCGGTGCTTGGCGTTGATGTCGGCCAGGATCACGTTGAACGACTGCACCACGGCCGGCGTGTGCAGCGGGATGTACTTGATGACGCAGGTCGGCAGGTTGTCGCTGAACGCCCCGTGGATCATGCCGACCAGCATGTTGTTCACGGTCACCGGCGCCCCGGAGTCACCCGGCTGGCCGCAGACCTGCATGACGATGGTGCCGGGGTCCTGGCCCGGCCCCCAGGTGACGCCGCACGAGTTTCCGGTGGTGCGCCCCTGCTTGCAGGCGATCTCGCCGAAGGCCGGATCCGGGCCGAGGCCGTTGATCACGAAGCCGTTGAAGTTGGCGGTCGGCGTCACCTTGGCCGGATCGAATTTGATCACCGCGTAGTCGAGGTTGTCGTTGCCGGCCACCATGGTGCCCAGGGTCCCGGCGTTTTCGGCCCCCTCGGCGGCGACCTGGGCGCCGGGACCGCCGCAGTGCGCGGAGGTGAATCCGATCAGCTCACCGGCGGTATCGCCCCCGATGGTGGTCAGCGTGCACATCGTGTCCCCGTTGATGACGATGCCGGCGCCGCCACCCATCGGGATCCTGACATCGGCCGCCGCGGCGCGTGCGGGGCAGCCCACCAGGGCCACGAGGACCGCCGCCATTGCCGCCACGAAGCACCGGTGCGCCGTCTGCACAGCACCACTCCCATCGACAGGCCGGACCCGAACCGGCTTGGCCAGTCTAGTCGGCCCGGCGCCTCGCCGGTCGTGCCGAGCGAGTTTGCCGGATCGCTTCGACCGGGCGCGAACGTCGCCGCCGGTCGCCGCCGATTCGACGTTCGTCCGGGCGCCGTCTTCGGCTGGCCTCGTCTGGCATAGCGCCGCATGGCAACATGAACCGCAACGAGTTGAGCCCGGCCGACGACGAAAGAGGGGACCGTCTGTGAGCAAAGCCGACGGCAAGAACGGTGTGCCCAGCACCCTGACCACGATCCCCCTGACCGACCCGCACGCCCGGCCCGCCGAGCCGTCGATCGGCGACCTGATCAAGGACGCGACCACGCAGGTGTCCACGCTGGTGCGGGCCGAGGTCGAATTGGCCCGGGCGGAGATCACCCGGGACGTCAAGAAGGGCCTGACCGGCAGCGTGTTCTTCATCGCCGCGCTGGTGGTGCTGTTCTACTCCACGTTCTTTTTCTTCTTCTTCGTCGCCGAGTTGCTCGACACCTGGCTGTGGCGGTGGGTGGCCTTCCTGATCGTGTTCGGAATCCAGGTGGTGGTCGGGGCCCTGCTGGCGCTGCTGGGCTTCCTCAAGGTGCGCCGGATCCGGGGACCGCGGGAAACCATCGAATCGGTCAAGGAGACGCGAACCGCCCTCACCCCGGGCCACGACAAACCGCAGGGACCGGCCAAGCAGCTCGCCGCGCACGGCAAGCACGAGAAGCCCGAACCCGATCCCTCGGGTTGGTAGATGGCGCCGCCGGATCCGTCGGTTACCCGCATCGACGGGCCATGGCGGCACTTCGACGTGCACGCCAACGGCATCCGGTTCCACGTCGTGGAGGCCCTGCCCGACGACGCCGACACGGCCACGCCGCCCACGGCCCGACCGTTGGTGATGCTGCTGCACGGCTTCGGTTCGTTCTGGTGGTCGTGGCGTCACCAGCTGCGTGGACTGAGCGGCGCGCGGGTGGTCGCGGTCGACCTGCGCGGCTACGGCGGCAGCGATAAGCCACCCCGCGGCTACGACGGCTGGACGCTCGCCGGCGACACCGCCGGCCTCATCCGCGCGCTGGGGCACTCGTCGGCGACGCTGGTGGGTCACGCCGACGGCGGGCTGACCTGCTGGGCCACCGCGCTGCTGCACGCGCGGCTGGTCTCGGCCATCGCGCTGATCAGCTCGCCGCACCCGGCGGCGCTGCGCCGCTCCACGCTGACCCGGCGCGACCAGGGCTACGCGCTGCTACCGACGTTGCTGCGCTACCAGCTGCCCATCTGGCCCGAGCGCCTGCTGACCCGCGACGACGCGGCCGAGATCGAGCGCCTCGTTCGCCGCCGCAGCAGCGCCAAATGGCTTGCCTCCGAGGACTTTTCCGAGTCCATCCGGCACCTGCGGATGGCCATCCAGATTCCGTACGCGGCGCACTGCGCGCTGGAATACCAGCGTTGGGCGGTGCGCAGCCAGCTGCGTGACGAAGGCCGCCGCTTCATGAAATCGATGTGCCAGCAGCTCAGCGTGCCGCTGCTACACCTGCATGGCGACGCCGATCCCTACGTGCTCGCCGACCCGGTCGACCGCACGCAGCGCTACGCCCCGCAGGGACGTTACGTATCCATCGCCGGCGCAGGGCATTTCAGTCACGAAGAGGCGCCCGAGGAAGTCAACAGACACTTGATGAAGTTCCTCGACAACGCGGTCAGCTGACGCAGGACCCGGTGGTCACCTGCTGGGTGTCGCCGATCTTGGCGAGCTGACCGGCCACCTCGTCGGCCGTCAACACGAATCCGGTGTCGGGATCGTCGACGGCCGCACCAAACACCACGCCGAGCACCTGACCGTTCAGGTCGATCAGCGGTCCGCCCGAATTGCCTTGCTCCACATTGGCTCTGATGGTGTAGACGTCGCGGGTCACCGGCGCGGGATCGCGGTAGATATCGGGCCCGCTGAGCTTGATCACCTCGCGGATGCGCGCCGGCGTCGCGGTGAAGTTGCCGCCGCCCGGATAGCCCAGCACCACGACGCTGGTACCGGTTTTGGCCTCGTTCTGCGCGAACGCCAACGGCTGCGGCGGCAGGTTGGGGACCGCGAGGATGGCGATGTCGACCGACGGGTCGTAGGACACGACGGTGGCGTCCAGCGGGCTGCCGCTGGCGTAGATCTGCACGCTGTTGGAACCGGCGACCACGTGCGCGTTGGTCATCACCCGGTCCGGGGCGATCACAAATCCGCTGCCCTCCAACACTTTCTGGCAGCTCGGCGCCAGGCTGCGCACCTTGACGACGCTCGGCGCGGTGGCCTGCACCACCGGGTTGTTGGCCAGGGCCGGGTCGGGCGAGGCGACCGGAATCACCGGTGTGCGGCTGAACGGCTCCAGCACCGCCGGCAGGCCGGAGGTGTTCAGCAGGGCCGACAGCCGCTTGGGCACCGTCTTCAGCCACGGTGGGGCGACCTCGTTGACCTGGGCCAGCACCCGCGAACCACGCACCGCGGCGGCCAGTTCCGGCTGATCCTTCGACTGGGTCAGCGGCGTCGCCAGCAACCAGGCCGCGGTCAGCACCACCACCAGCTGAACGCCCACCCCGATGAACGAGTCGACCGTCCGGATCATGCGGCTGCGGATCGCGCCGCGGACCGCCCGTCCCAGCACCACCCCGGCGACCTCGCCGATGACGACCAGCGCCAGGATCAGGAACAGGGCGGCGAACAGCTTGGCCCGGGGCGCGGCGATGTGGCTGACGAGATGGGGGGCAAGCAGCACACCGGCGATGGCGCCCAGCAACACGCCGACGAACGACAGCAACGAGCCCAGCGCGCCGGAACGCCAGCCCGAGACGGCCGCGATGAAGGCGACCGCCAGCACGGCCACGTCAAGCCATTGCGACGGGGTCATCGAATTCATGTTCATCGCGGGGATCCACCCTGCTCGCCGACCAGCGCCATCGCCGCGTCCAATTCGCGAACGTCGGTGGTGTCCCAGGGCTGGGCCCAGCCGGCGACGTCGAGCATCGCACAGATCACCTGGCCAGTGAATCCCCAGACCAGCATCTCGTTCAGCAGAAACGCCGGTCCGGCCCAGCGGCGGCCGAGGTCACCCCGGTACACCATCAGCCGGTTTGCCGGATTGATGAACGCGCGCACCGGGACTCGCGCCACGATCGCGGTTTCGGCCTCGTTGACGACGGCCACCGGCCCGGGGTCGGGCGAGTAGGCCAACACCGGGACCACGTGGAACCGCGACGGCGCGATGAACGTGCGTTCCATGGTGACCAGGGGACGCAACCGGGACACGTCGATGCCGGTCTCCTCCCGGGCTTCGCGCAGCGCGGTGGCCACCGGACCGTCATCGACGGGATCGGAGGCACCGCCGGGAAACGCCGCCTGCCCGGCGTGGTGGCGCAGCGTCGAGGCCCGCACGGTGACCAGCAGGTCGGCGTCGTCGGGGACACCCCCGTCGCCCGGCGCGGACTCCGGCCCCGAGAACAGCACCAGGACGGCGGCCTCGCGGCCACTGCCGCGCATCGCCGACAGCGACGACACGGCCTCGCCGGTGATCATCGCCAGCACGTCGGCCGGTAGCCGGCGCCGGTACGCATCGGGCATCCGGGCGACGTTGTCGACCAGCGGGCGCAGCCACGCCGGGGAGGCACTGGGCGCCAGCGGAACCGTCCCGCGCGCGTCGGCCGGGGTCCCACCTTCCGCAGGCGGGGGCGTGCCCCCAACAGTCACCGGGCGCTCCAGTCGGTCCAATGTACGGCTTATCCCTTGTCGTTTCCGACCGCTGCGGCGATCTCATCGGCACTGCCGAAAGCCCTTGGCAGCATCTGGGCAACGCTACCGTCCGGCCGCAGAACCACCGTCGCAGGCATCACGTTTACCACGCCCAGCGCCGCCGCGACCCCACGGCGGCCGTCCTGAAGCGTCGGCAGCCGAACGCCCAGCTCGGCCAGGCGCAGCAATGCGGCCGTCTCGTTCTCGTCTTGATGCACGGTCACCACCACCACGTCCGGCCCCGCCCGCCGTTGATACTCGGCCATCGCGGGCAGTTCGGCCGCGCATGGCGCGCACCAGTACGCCCACAGGTTGAGGACCACCCGGCGCCCGGCCAGCGCCCGGGCGACGTCGACAACCGAACCGTCCGCGGCGCACTCGGCCGTGACACCGCGCAGCGCCTGGGGGCCGGGAGCCTCACCGGCGGCGGGGCACGGCGGCAGGTCGGCGCGCTGCCGCGGGCCCGCCAGCGCCGCCGCCGTGTCGGCGTCGCGGTGTTCGCGGTCGGGCATGGTCACGCCGGGCCGCGGTGGCGTCGCGGACTCGTCGCGCAGCTGGGCCACCAGGGCCGCGGTCAGCGCCGCCACCACCGCGAGGATCGCGATCGTCCAGCGCGTGGTGCGCGTCAACGCCGTGCCCTACAGGCCGGCCAGGGCCAGCAGGTGCTCGGTTTCCGGGCCCCGCACCAGCGGCGCGGCCAGCAGCGGCTCGGTGGGCCCGAGGCCGAAGGACGGGCAGTCCTTGGCCACCACGCACACCCCGCACGCGGGCTTGCGCGCGTGGCACACCCGGCGGCCGTGGAAGATCACGCGGTGGCTCAACATGGTCCACTCGCTGCGTTCGATCAGTTCGCCGGCCGCGCGCTCGATCTTGACCGGGTCCTTGTCGGCGGTCCAGCGCCACCGGTGCATCAGCCGCGCGAAATGGGTGTCGACCGTGATGCCGGGAACGCCAAAGGCGTTGCCCAGGATCACGTTGGCGGTCTTGCGGCCCACCCCGGGCAGCGTGACCAGCTCCTCCATGGTGGAGGGCACCTCGCCGTCGAACCGTTCGACCAGGGCCTGCCCCAGTCCGATCAGGGAGGTCGCCTTGTTCCGGAAGAACCCCGTCGGGCGGATCAGGGTCTCCAGCTCGTCGCGGTCCGCCTGCGCGTAGTCCAGCGCCGACGGGTATCGCTTGAACAACGCCGGCGTCGTCAGGTTCACCCGCTTGTCGGTGCTCTGCGCGGACAGAATGGTGGCGACCGTCAGCTCGAGCGGCGTGGTGAAGTCGAGTTCGCAGTGCGCGTCCGGAAAGGCCTGCGCCAGCGCCCGATTCATCCGCCGGGCCCGTCGCACCAAGCCGGTTTGGGTCTCCTCCGACCAGCGCCGCGCGGCATCGCCGCCCGCAGCTGCCGGCGTGGACTTCGTTCGCCCGGACGACTTAGCCGCTGTCACCTACGACAGAGTACTGATTTCGTGATCCCGCCGAGACCTCGTGTTGATTGAAGGGCCTGTTTACTCTCCTTGTGTCATGGTTGCTGGTGGCCGTCGTTCCGGGGCTGCTGATGCTGGCGGCGCTCGGCTTGGGACGGCTCGAACGGGGCCTTTCCCGCGATGACGTCGCGGTGCTGGCGGTCACCGAGCTTTTCGAGCGCGTCGAGCTCGTCGACATGCGCACCCTGGCCCGGGAGGGCATGCCGGAGGCGGTGGAATACCTGCACCGGCGCGAGGCCTGGGAACTGTCCGAAGCCGCGCTCGCCGGGATCACGGCCCGGCCGCGGCACGCGGCACCCTCGTTTGCCGCCAGCTTCATCGACCATGCGGAGCTGACATTGCCGACGCGAATACACGCGCATTCGCCGATCAATCCGCAGTTTAAGGCCACTCGACACGGCAATCGTGTGTAGCGTTGCACGTTGGACAAAATGTCCTACCGCTAGACTCAGCACGCGAGCACGGGATTAACCTGCCCGTAGCGCAATCATTGGAAATCTGAAGAGGCAATGTGGACGAGATCCTGGCAAGGGCAGGAATCTTCCAAGGGGTTGAGCCCAGCGCCGTCGCCGCGCTGACCAAGCAACTGCAACCCGTCGACTTCCCCCGTGGGCACACGGTCTTCGCCGAGGGTGAGCCGGGCGACCGGCTGTACATCATCGTCTCGGGGAAGGTGAAGATCGGCCGTCGGTCACCCGACGGCAGGGAGAACCTGCTGACGATCATGGGGCCGTCGGACATGTTCGGTGAGTTGTCGATTTTCGACCCGGGCCCGCGGACTTCCAGCGCGACCACCATCACCGAGGTGCGGGCCGTGTCGATGGACCGCGACGCGTTGCGGGCGTGGATCGCCGATCGACCCGAGATCGCAGAGCAGCTGTTGCGGGTGCTGGCCCGACGGCTGCGCCGCACCAACAACAACCTGGCCGACCTCATCTTCACCGACGTGCCCGGCCGGGTCGCCAAGCAGCTGCTGCAGCTCGCCCAGCGGTTCGGCACCCAGGAGGGTGGCGCGATGCGGGTCACCCACGACCTGACCCAGGAGGAGATCGCCCAGCTGGTGGGCGCGTCCAGGGAGACGGTGAACAAGGCGCTGGCCGATTTCGCACACCGCGGCTGGATCCGTCTGGAGGGCAAGAGTGTGCTGATTTCGGACTCCGAAAGGCTGGCCCGCCGAGCGAGGTAAGCGCGCGCGAAGCGCGGGCGCAACCGAGCGAGTAATCGAACCCCGAGCGAGGTAAGCGCGCGCGAAGCGCGGGCGCAACCGAGCGAGTAATCGAACCCCGAGCCAGGTAAGCGCGCGCGAATTGCGCCGAGATCGACGTTATCGACATGTCCTCTCGAACTTTTCCGCGATAGCGTCGATTTCGACGAGAGTTCAGCGCTGCAAATAGTCCAGCTGCGCCTGAACGGACCATTCGGCGGCGTCCCAGAGTTTCTCGTCGACGTCTACATAGACGTGTTCGACGACCTGGCGCGCGGTGGCTTCCTCGCCGATGTCCCGCAGCGCCGCGCGTACCTGTTCCAGGCGCTCGTGGCGGTGGGTCAGGTAGCCCGAGGCGACAGCCTCCAGGTCGGCCAGCTCCGGCCCGTGACCGGGCAGCACCGTCCGGCGCCCCAGGCCGCGCAGCCGGCGCAGCGACTCGAGGTAGTCGGCCAGGCTGCCGTCTTCCTTGTCTATGACGGTGGTGCCGCGGCCCAGCACGCTGTCGGCGGTGAGCACGGCGTCGTCGAGCAGGAACGAGAACGAGTCGGCGGTATGGCCGGGGGTGGCCATCACCTTGATCTTCAGGCCGGCCGCGTCGATCACCTCCCCGTCGGCGAGGTGGCCGCCGAGGCCGCGCAGGAAGCCGCTGCCCGCCGAGCGCACCGTCGCCCCGGTGCGCTCGACCAGCTTGTCGATGCCGTCGGTGTGATCGCCGTGCCGGTGACTGATCAGCACCAGCGCGATGCGGCCCAGTCCGGCGACCCGGGCGATGTGTTCGTCGTCGTCGGGACCGGGATCGACGACGACCATCTCGTCGCTGCCCTTGCCGCGCAACACCCAGGTGTTGGTGCCCTCGAGCGTCAGCAGCCCGGGGTTGTCGGCCAACAGGACCGAGGCGGTGTCGGTGACCGCCCGCAGCCTGCCGTAGGCGGGATGGCTCAACGACTCGGGTGCGGCGGTCACGGTCGTGAGCCGACCTCCACGATCAGCTCGACCTCCACCGGCGCATCCAGCGGCAGCTCGGACACGCCGACCGCCGACCGCGCGTGTGCGCCGTCATCGCCGAAGACCTCGGCCAGCAGCTCGGAAGCCCCGTTGATGACGGCGGGCTGGCCGTTGAAACCCGGGGCGGAGGCGACGAAGCCGACGACCTTGACCACCCGGGTCACCGCGTCGATGCCCACCAGCGAATCGACGGCCGCCAGGGCATTGAGCGCGCAGATCCGCGCCATCGCCTTGCCCTCTTCCGGGCTGACCTGCGCCCCGACCTTGCCGGTGCCGGCCAGCTGCCCGCCCTGCATCGGAAGCTGGCCCGCGGTGTAGACCAGGTCACCCGTGCGCACCGCGGGCACGTAGGCGGCCAGCGGCGCCACCACCTCGGGAAGCGCGACGCCGAGTCGCGCGAGCCGGGCCGACGCGGTCATCTACTTGGGGCGCTTCAGATACGCGACGTGTTGCTCACCGGTGGGGCCGGGCAGTACGGACACCAGTTCCCAGCCGTCGGCACCCCACTGGTCGAGAATCTGTTTGGTGGCGTGCGTCAGCAGCGGGACGGTGACGTATTCCCAGGCGGTCGGTTGGCTCATGGCGCGAGCTTATCGGTCGGATGTGAACGGCTCTGACCTGCCCGTGGCCCGGGCGCCGGCCGGGCTAGCATGCGAAGGTGGCAAACACATCGAGCGGCGGCAGCGCCGTCGGCTGGCCGGCGCGGCTGTCGAAAGCCCGCCTGCATTTCGTCACCGGCAAAGGCGGGACGGGCAAGTCGACGATCGCGGCCGCACTGGCGCTGACCCTGGCAGCCGGAGGCCGCAAGGTGCTCCTCGTGGAAGTCGAAGGGCGCCAAGGCATTGCGCAGCTCTTCGACGTTCCGCCGCTGCCCTACCAGGAAGTCAAGATCGCCACCGCCGAGCGCGGCGGTCAGGTCAACGCCCTGGCGATCGATATCGAGGCGGCGTTCCTGGAATACCTGGACATGTTCTACAACCTCGGCATCGCCGGGCGGGCGATGCGCCGCATCGGCGCGATCGAGTTTGCGACGACGATCGCGCCCGGCCTGCGTGACGTGCTGCTCACCGGAAAGATCAAGGAATCGGTGGTGCGCGTCGATAAGAACCGGCTCCCGGTCTACGACGCGGTGGTCGTCGACGCCCCACCGACGGGGCGGATCGCCCGCTTCCTGGACGTCACCAAGGCCGTGTCGGATCTGGCCAAGGGCGGCCCGGTGCACGGGCAGGCCGAAGGAGTGGTCAAGTTGTTGCACTCCGAGCAGACCGCCATCCACCTGGTCACCCTGCTGGAGGCGTTGCCGGTGCAGGAGACGCTGGAAGCCATCGAGGAACTCGCCGAGATGGAGCTGCCGATCGGCAGCGTGATCGTCAATCGCAACATCCCGTGCCACCTGCAGCCCGCCGACCTGGCCAAGGCCGCCGAAGGCCACGTCGACGCCGACTCACTGCGGGCGGGATTGGAGATGGCCGGGATCAAGCTCGACGACGCCGACTTCGCCGGGCTGCTGACCGAGACCATCGAGCATGCGACCGTGATCGCCGCGCGCGCCGAGATCGCACAGCAGCTGGATGCGCTGCAGGTGCCGCGGCTGGAATTGCCCGCGATCTCCGACGGCGTCGACCTGGGAAGCCTCTACGAGCTTTCGGAATCGCTTGCCCAGCAGGGGGTTCGATGATTACCGCACCGAATAGGCTTGACATGGCGGCCATCCTGGCCGACACGACCAACCGGGTGGTGGTGTGCTGCGGCGCCGGCGGGGTGGGCAAGACCACCACCGCGGCCGCCATGGCATTGCGCGCGGCCGAATACGGCCGCAACGTCTGCGTATTGACGATCGACCCGGCCAAGCGGCTGGCGCAGGCGCTGGGAGTCAACGACCTGGGCAACACCCCCCAGCGGGTGCCCCTGGCGCCCGAGGTGCCCGGCGAGCTGCACGCGATGATGCTCGACATGCGCCGCACGTTCGACGAGATGGTGCTCCAGTACTCCGGAAACGGCCGGGCGCAAGCGATTCTGGACAACCAGTTCTATCAGACCGTCGCCAGCTCGCTCGCCGGCACGCAGGAATACATGGCGATGGAGAAGCTCGGTCAACTGCTGGCCGAGGACCGCTGGGACCTGGTGGTGGTGGACACGCCGCCCTCGCGCAACGCGCTGGACTTCCTGGACGCGCCGAAACGACTGGGCAGCTTCATGGACAGCCGGCTGTGGCGGCTCCTGCTGGCGCCCGGCCGGGGCATCGGCCGATTGGTTACGGGCGCAATGGGTTTGGCGATGAAGGCGATCTCCACCGTGCTCGGCTCGCAGATGTTGAGCGATGCGGCCGCGTTCGTGCAGTCGCTGGACGCCACCTTCGGCGGATTCCGGGAGAAGGCCGACCGCACCTACGCGCTGCTGAAGCGGCGCGGCACCCAGTTCGTCGTGGTGTCGGCGGCCGAACCCGACGCGCTGCGCGAGGCCTCCTTCTTCGTCGACCGGTTGTCCCAGGAGGGCATGCCGCTCGCCGGGCTGGTCTTGAACCGCACCCACCCGACGTTGTGTTCGTTACCCGCCGAGCGGGCCATCGACGGATCCGAAACCCTGGAGGCCGAACCGCATTCCGAGGCGGCGTCGTTGGCCGCGGCCGTGCTGAGGATTCATGCCGATCGCGCGCAGACCGCCAAGCGGGAGATCAGGTTGCTGTCGCGCTTCACCGGGGCCAATCCGCACGTGGCGGTGGTCGGGGTGCCCTCGCTGCCGTTCGACGTGTCGGACCTGGAAGCGCTGCGCGCGCTGGCCGATCAGATCACTTCCACCGGCGACGCCGCGGTCCGCTGACAAACCCGGTCGAACCCGTGGCTCAGCCGACGCTGCGGGTTCTCCTCTTGTCGAAGAAGTCCGCCCAGGACACGACCTCGGGGTGCTGCTTGAGCAGGGCGCGACGCTGACGTTCGGTCATGCCGCCCCAGACGCCGAACTCGACTTTGTTGTCCAGCGCGTCCGCGCCGCACTCCTGCATGACCGGGCAGTGCCGGCAGATGACGGCGGCTTTGCGTTGGGCGGCTCCCCGCACGAAGAGCTCGTCGGGGTCCGTGGTCCGGCACAGTGCTTTGGAAACCCAGGCGATCCGTTCTTCGGCATCAACGCTGCGGAGTACCCCTTGAGCGGCCGCAATGTTTGTCCTACGCGCCGCAGGCCGTGTTCCTGACACGAGCTGGTCCCTTCCCTACCGGCCGCTCTCGCGACCGCCCTCCTCAGGTGCAGATCCTTACCTGCGATCTACGCCACACTGTGTACATCGGTGTTACCTGAATCTCACCGTGTGTCTAAGTTAGGTGGTCAGCTGCCAATTGCGCAACAGTCCGATAACGCTTTTTTTGGGACGGGCGTGCCGTCTCGCCCAGAACCATAGGCGACGAAGTGATCTTGCACACGTCGGCGGAGGACTCCCTCTGACGCAGGCGACAATTTTATCGCGGCGCCGCGCGTAAAGCACTGGTCGATGCCGGGGGTAAAAGGGGGCGAACTCGCAGCGTGGCGGCGTGACTGGGGGCCGCTACTGTAGTAGCCATGTCAGACCGCCCCCCGGCCTTCCTCACCATCCTCAAGCTTGCGGGGTACTGCTTGCTGGCCGGTGTCGTCGCCACGGCCCTGATGTTTCCGTTCGCGGGCGGACTGGGACTGATGTCCAACCGCGCCTCCGAAGTCGTCGCCAACGGCTCGGCCCAACTCCTCGAGGGCGAGATACCCGCGGTGTCGACGATGGTCGACGCGAAGGGCAACACCATCGCCTGGCTGTACTCCCAGCGCCGGTTCGAGGTGCCCGGCGACAAGATCGCCAACACGATGAAGCTGGCGATCGTGTCCATCGAGGACAAGCGGTTCGCCGACCACAACGGGGTGGACTGGAAGGGCACGCTGACCGGGTTGGCGGGCTACGCGCGCGGTGACGTCGACACGCGGGGCGGTTCGACCATCGAGCAGCAGTACATCAAGAACTACCAGTTGCTGGTGACGGCCAAGACCGACGCCGAGAAGCGCGCCGCCGTGGAGACCACCCCGGCGCGCAAGCTGCGCGAGATCCGGATGGCGCTCACCCTGGACAAGACCTTCACCAAGCCCGAGATCCTGACCCGCTACCTGAACCTGGTGTCCTTCGGCAACGGTTCGTTCGGCGTGCAGGACGCGGCCCAGACCTACTTCGGCATCAACGCATCCGACCTCAACTGGCAGCAGGCGGCGCTGCTGGCGGGCATGGTGCAGTCGACCAGCGCGCTCAACCCGTACACCAACCCCGAGGGCGCGCTGGCCCGGCGAAACCTGGTGCTGGACACCATGATCGAGAACATCCCGCAGGAAGCCGACGCGCTGCGCGCCGCCAAGGCCACCCCGCTGGGCGTGCTGCCGCAGCCCAACGAACTGCCGCGCGGCTGCATCGCGGCCGGCGACCGCGCGTTCTTCTGCGACTACGTCCAGGAGTACCTGTCCCGCGCCGGCATCAGCAAAGACCAGGTGGCCCGCGGCGGCTACCTGATCCGCACCACGCTGGACCCCGACGTGCAGATCCCGGTCAAATCGGCCATCGACCAGTTCGCCAGCCCGACGCTGCCGGGCATCTCCAGCGTGATGAGCGTGATCCAGCCCGGGAAGACGTCGCACAAGGTGATGGCGATGGCCAGTAACCGGACCTACGGCCTGAACCTCGACGCGGGCGAAACCATGCGGCCACAGCCCTTTTCGTTGGTCGGCGACGGCGCGGGGTCGGTCTTCAAGATCTTCACCACGGCCGCCGCCCTCGATATGGGCATGGGCACCAACGCGACGCTCGACGTGCCGGCGCGCTTCCAGGCCAAGGGCATGGGTAGCGGCGGCGCCAAGGGCTGCCCCAAGGACACCTGGTGCGTGGTCAACGCCGGCAACTACCGCGGGTCGATGAACGTGACCGAGGCGCTGGCCACCTCGCCCAACACCGCGTTCGCCAAGCTGATCCAGCAGGTCGGGGTGACCCGCACGGTGGACATGGCGATCAAGCTCGGCCTGCGGTCCTATGCCGACCCCGGCACCGCCCGCGACTACAACCCCGACAGCAACGAAAGCCTGGCCGACTTCGTTAAACGGCAGAACATCGGGTCGTTCACCCTGGGCCCCATCGAGGTCAACGCGCTGGAGCTGTCCAACGTCGCGGCCACGCTGGCCTCCGGCGGCACCTGGTGCCCACCGAATCCGATCGACAAGCTGATCGACCGGCACGGCAACGAGGTCGCGGTGACCACCGAGACCTGCGATCAGGTGGTGCCCGAGGGCCTGGCGAACACCCTGGCCAACGCGATGAGCAAGGACGCCGTCGGCGGCGGGACGGCATCCGGGTCGGCCGGCGCCGCGGGCTGGACCCTGCCGGTGTCCGGCAAGACGGGCACCACCGAGGCGCACCGCTCCTCCGGCTTCGTCGGGTTCACCAACCACTACGCGGCGGCCAACTACATCTACGACGACTCCACGACGCCGACGGACCTGTGCTCGTCGCCGCTGCGCCATTGCGCCGAGGGCGACCTATACGGCGGTAACGAGCCGGCCCGCACCTGGTTCACGGCGATGAAGCCGATCGCCACCAACTTCGGGCCGGTGCAGTTGCCGCCCACCGATCCGCGGTACGTCGACGGGTCGCCCGGCTCACGGGTGCCCAGCGTCGCCGGCCTGGACATCGACGCGGCGCGCTCGCGCCTCAAGGAGGCGGGCTTCCAGGTCGCCGACCAGAGCAACTTCGTCAACAGCACCGCCAAGCAGGGCGAGGTGGTCGGAACGACACCGAGCGGTGCGACGATTCCCGGGTCGATCATCACCATCCAGGTCAGCAACGGCATCCCGCCGGCTCCCCCGCCGCCGCCGGAGGGCGCGCCACCGCCGGTCGGGTCGCAGGTGGTGGAGATCCCGGGGCTGCCCCCGATCACGATTCCGCTGCTGGCGCCGCCGCCTCCGCCGGCACCGGGGCAGCCGCCGCCGTAGACCGGCACAGGCCGCCATTTCACGCTCGCCGCGCAAGCTATACGTTGCCAAAGCGCAACCGGCAGTAGGCTGCCAGCATGGCTGATGTTCTGCCCACGCTGATACGCGCCGGTGCCGCCGCGCTCGGTTCTGCCGCCGTCGGCATCGGTTATGCCGCCGTCGTCGAGCGCAACGCCTTCGTCCTGCGCGAGATAACCATGCCCGTCCTGACGCCGGGCTCCACGCCGCTGCGGGTGCTGCACATCAGCGATCTGCACATGCTGCCCGACCAGCGCCGCAAACAGGCATGGCTGCGCGAGCTGAGCAACTGGGAACCCGACCTGGTGGTCAACACCGGCGACAACCTGGCGCACCCCAAGGCGGTGCCCGCGGTGGTGCAGGCCCTCGGGGACTTGCTGTCGCGGCCGGGTGTCTTCGTCTTCGGCAGCAACGACTACTTCGGGCCGCGCCTGAAGAATCCGCTGAACTACCTGACCAACCCGTCGCACCGGGTCCACGGTGAGCCGCTGCCCTGGCAGGACCTGCGGGCGGCCTTCACCGAGCGCGGCTGGCTCGACCTGACCCACACGCGGCGCGAGTTCGAGGTGGCCGGCCTGCACGTCGCCGCCGCCGGCGTCGACGACCCGCACATCGACCGGGACCGCTACGACACGATCGCGGGCCCGGCCAGCCCGGCCGCAAACCTGCGGCTCGGGCTGACTCATTCCCCGGAGCCGCGGGTGCTGGACCGCTTCGCCGCCGACGGCTACCAGCTGGTGATGGCCGGACACACCCACGGCGGCCAGGTCTGCCTGCCGCTCTACGGCGCCCTGGTCACCAACTGCGGCCTGGACCGGTCGCGCGCCAAGGGCCCGTCCCGCTGGGGGGCGCACATGCAGCTGCACGTCTCCGCCGGGATCGGCACCTCGCCGTTCGCGCCGGTCCGCTTCTGCTGCCGGCCCGAGGCCACGCTGCTGACGTTGATCGCCACCCCGATGGGCGGACGCGACTCGGCCAGCGACCTTAGCCGTTCGCAGCCAACAGTTTCGGTGCGTTGAGCCAGCGGACCCGGATCGCGGTCCGCAGCCGCTCGCGGAGTTGGACGGACGATGCGGTCCGGCTGATTCACGCCGACGCCCGCCGCAGCGCCGACACCCACCTGTTGCGCTACCCGCTGCCGTCGGCATGGGGCCAGGATCGCCGCGGTGTCGGCCGCGATGTCGATGTGGCGCTGTACCTCAAGGACGAGACCACGCACATCACCGGCAGCCTCAAGCACCGGCTGGCGCGGTCGTTATTCCTGTATGCGCTCTGCAACGGGTGGGTCAACGAGGGCACCACCGTGGTTGAGGCCTCGTCGGGCTCCACCGCGGTGTCGGAGGCCTACTTCGCCGCCCTGCTGGGCCTGCCGTTCGTGGCCGTGATGCCGGCGTCCACCAGCGCGTCCAAGGTGGCGCTGATCGAAGCCCAAGGCGGCCGTTGCCATTTCGTGCACGACTCTTCCGAGGTGTACGCCGAGGCCGAGCGGGTCGCCCGCGACACCGGCGGCCATTACCTGGACCAGTTCACCAACGCCGAACGCGCCACCGATTGGCGGGGCAACAACAACATCGCCGAGTCGATCTTCGACCAGATGGCCGAGGAGAGCCATCCGGTTCCGGAGTGGATCGTGGTCGGTGCGGGCACCGGCGGCACCAGCGCGACGATCGGCCGCTACATCCGCTACCGGCGGCACGCCACCCGGTTGTGCGTCGTGGACCCGGAGAACTCCGCGTTCTTTCCCGCCTACGCCGAGGGCCGATGCGACGTCGTGGTGTCCGGGTCCTCTCGCATCGAGGGCATCGGCCGGCCACGGGTCGAGCCGTCGTTTCTGGCCGACGTGGTCGACCGGATGGTCTTGGTCCCCGACGCGGCGTCCGTCGCCGCCGCCCGCCACGTCAGCGCCGTCCTGGGGCGCCGGGTGGGGCCCTCGACGGGCACCAACGTGTGGGGCGCGTTCGGGCTGCTCGCCGAGATGGTCGCCGAGGGCCGCAGCGGTTCGGTGGTCACACTGCTCGCCGACAGCGGCGACCGCTACACCGACACCTACTTCAACGACGAGTGGGTCAGCGCGCAGGGGCTCGACCCGAGTGGCCCCGCCGAGGCGTTGGGGGAGTTCGAGCGCTCCTGCCGGTGGCCGTGACCCGCCACGCCGCGATTTGGCCAGCCGCTGGGCCGGTGCGATAGGCTGTCGGAGCTTCAAGCGGGGTGTGGCGCAGCTTGGTAGCGCGCTTCGTTCGGGACGAAGAGGCCGTGGGTTCAAATCCCGCCACCCCGACTCAATGGTGTTAGCTGGCATGCCGGCCGGCACCGGCGTCTGACACTGCGGCGTCGCGGGTTTGCCGTTAAGCTCTGCCCGCATGGCGCTGGTAAGCCCGTCGCCCGGGCAGGGCCACCCGCGCGGGCCCGGCCAACAGATCACGGTATTTGCTGATCGCGCGGCGGGCAGCGGCGGCCGTGGACACCCGACCCTGGCCGAGATCGCGCAGCGGCAGCAGGAGATCCGGGCGTGGGAAGCGCTCAACGTCGGCGGCTACCGGTTCGCCAAAGCGGGTACCATCATCGGCGCCCTCATCTCTGCGGTGCTGGTCATCCTGGTGGTGACGCCCCTCCCGCCGAACTGGCCGTGGGACATCCCGACGATGATCCTGGCCATCTTCACCGCGGTGGCGACGGTGACCTGTGGCCTGTTGTGGTTCGACAAACCGCACCCGGCCCCGCGCCCCGAGCAGTTGGTGATCGTGCCGTTCTCCCGCGCGGAGAACCTACAGCTGATGGCGGGCCAGCCCGTGGAGCCTTACCGCGCCATCTGCGCGTGCCCCGGCTGCGGCGACACATCGGCCCACCTGATCCGCGAGCCGGCCGCGGACGAACCGGCCTGGGCGATGGTCACCCGGCGGTGCGCCGTGTGCGACCGCGAATGGGCGCAGGCCTGAATCGGTTGTGCGGCAAACACTTCCCCAGCGGAAGTGCCGATGTCAGGCGCAGTCGGCGCAGATCGAAAGGCCCGCGTTCGAGCGGCGCAACCGGCTGCGGTGTTGCACCAGGAAACAGCTCGAGCACGTGAATTCGTCCGAGCGTTGGGGAATCACGGTCACCGACAGCTCCTCGCCGGACAGATCGGCGCCGGGCAGCTCGAAGAAGTGCACATCGTTGGGGTCCTCGTCGACCACCGCGGTGGCGGATCCGTGCAAGGTCGGCGCCAATTCGCGGATGGCGGACTTGTCCTGGGTGTCGGAGTCGGGGGCGCGGCGTGCGTCATAGTCGCTGGCGGTCGGCATGGCAGTTCCTTCCTGCTGATGAACCCGGGCTGACGCACTTTCCTGTACTCACCCGTGGCGCAGGACGTACCCCGTTCAGGCGCGCGTTACACCGACCGGCTGCAAAAAGTTGCGCCGACGGACCTTGAGCCGCCGCATGCGCCGGGCCACCGCGGGGTAATGGGCCAGCGCCAGGCCCAGCCACGGCGCCACGACGGAGACGATCAGCGCCGCGATGGCGATTCCCTCGTGGCCGATCAACAGCTCGACCAGGCCGATCGCCAAGCTGACCGCCCAGACCGCCACGGCGGCGAGGCCGAGCAGCGCGAAATCCCGCGCGTACCCGACCGGGTAGTTTGCTGCTGGCAACGAGAAGGGCGCGACCATGATCCGCTTTTACCCGGTCATGGCAACAAATAAACGCCCGATCCGGGCGCAGCGTGCCGGCCGGTGTTCGTTAGCTCACACCGGTCAACTGCTCGGCGGAGGGGCGGGCTCGTCGGAATGCGCAGCGTGCCAGGCAAGTTCGGCGTCGCGCACCCTGCGATGCGCGCGCAGCAGCCACAGCGCGCTCGCCGCGCCGAGCACGGCGGACAGGAACACCGCCGCCACGCCCGCGGCCAAATGACCGGTCGCCAAGGCGAACAAGCCGACGACAAGGGCAACCACCGCGACGGCCGAGGCGGCCAAACCGGGCGCGTTCGCGTCGTAGGTGAGGGTTTCGCCGGCGTGCCGACGGGCGGTCCGATGGTGATCGACCGGGTCGCCGTTGTGGTAATTCACCTGCACTCCTCGTGAGAAAGATTGCACACCAACGCGATTCGTGTGGTACTGCGGTGCGCCGCTCGGGCCGCCGGCCGAGCCGGCCATCCCGCGGCAAAGGAGCCGCAACCGCTCACCCACGCCGATTACCCGTCGCCCCCCAACCCAAACGACTCCGGACGCCGGTGTCAGTCGGCTCCGGCCTGGGTATGCCGCGCAGATGAAACCCGCCGTTCTCTTCGACGTCGACGGAAGCCTGGTCGACTCCAACTATCTGCACGTCTACGCTTGGCAGCGCGCCTTCGACGCCGAGGGTCTACCCGTGGCCGCCTGGCAGATCCACCGCTGCATCGGCATGGACGGTTCCACGCTGGTGCGCACGCTGTCCCGGGACGCCCCGGACGAGGCCCAGGACCGGCTCAGCGACGGGCACAGCCGCTACTACCGGGAATGCACCCCGCTGCTCGCGCCGCTGCCCGGCGCCCGGGCGCTGCTGCGCCGGGTAGCCGGCCTCGGCCTGCAGGTCGTGCTGGCCACCTCGGCACCCGACGACGAACTGGAGATATTGCGCAAGGTCCTCGACTGCGAGGACGTGATCTCCGCAACGACGTCGTCGCGCGACGTCGACACCGCCAAACCCGAACCCGGCATCGTGCAGGTCGCGCTGGACCGGGCGGGGGTCGACGCCGGCCATGCCGTGTTCATCGGGGACGCGGTCTGGGACGCGCACGCCGCGGCGGGCGCCGGATTGCCGTGCATCGGCCTGCTCAGCGGCGGAATCGCCCGCGAGGAGTTGCGGGCGGCAGGCGCGTCACCGATCTTCGCCGATCCGCAGGACCTGCTCGAGCACCTGGACTCGACCCGCATCGCCGAACTCGCGCTACATGCCGCGGGTGCGGAGCAGCAGCGGCAGTAGCCACCAGAACAAGGTGAACAGCGTCAGCGCACACGCGCCGGCGATGATCCCCGGGCTGCTGCCGGCCACCGCGGTGAAGACGACGACGGTCACCCCGGTCAGCGCCAGGCCCAGCAGCGCCAGCCCGGCGTACGCGCAGCGGTGCGCGGCGGACACCAGCACCTGCAGACGATGGCGGCGGAACAACAGCCGATGCATGCCGACCGGGGCGATCAACAGCACCGTTGCCCCCACCGAACAGCCGACCGTCGCGAGATAAGCGTTGCGCATAGGCGGGCCAAGGACGTCGAACCGCTGTTGAAACGGCAGCGTCAACAGGAAACCGGTGAGCAGCTGCACACCGGTCTGCACCACGCGCAGCTCCTGCAGCAGGCTGTTCCAATTGCGGTCCAGCCGTTGGATTTCGGTTTCGCCACGCTCGCGACTGTCCCACCGCTGGTCGCCTTGCGGATTGTCGACGTCCATAGCGCTGATCATCGCACCTGCCGCAGGCGGCAGCGCCGATTCGGCGATTTTACCCAAATCCCTTTGCGCGCAGACCATCCCGGCCGCGCGACGCGCCTAGCGGTCGATGTTGTCGTCGCGCACCGCGGTCAGCGCGTCGTCCAGCGTCGGGTACAGCGGGAAGGTCTTGTCCAGGCCGGTCAAATGGATGGGCCTCCTGGTCGCCGGACCGCGTGCGACCACACCGAACCCAGTCGCCGTGCCCAGCTTCTCGTAGGTCGCCGCCAGGATCTTCAGCCCCACCGAGCCGAGAAACTCCACCGCGGAAAGATCGATCACCAACGCCGCCGGGTTCTCCGCAACCACCGTGCCGATGGCCTGTTCCAGGGCCGGAGCCGTGACCAAATCGATTTCGCCGCTGACACTGACCACCGACACCCCATCGTGGTCCTCAACCAACGTGGTAATCGAATCAGGAGCTGACAATGGCAATCCTTTGTCCTGGGCTTCAGGGTGTGGTGCAAGCCTAGCCTGCGTTGCGGACTGCGAGAAGAATATGCCCTCAACACCTGCCCCGCGGCAACCCAGGCTAGTCTCGCAAAATCGAGCCTGCACACGGCGGGGCGCGGACCGGCACCTGGGAGGCCACATGTCAGATTCGCCGGCGGAGTTCAGCGGCGCGGGCGCCACCGTGCAGGCAGTCGGTATTTCCAGCGAGGGCCTGTTACCCCAGCTCGTCCAACACCTGCGGCAGAACCGCACCGTCCTGCGCGAGGAGTGGGCGCGCCGGATCACCGAGGCCGAACTGCTCACCGCGATGACGCCGGAGGAGCTGTTCTCCGAGGCGACGGCCGTCTACGACAACTACGTGGAGGTGCTCGAGACCGGTAGCGTCGAGGCGCTGCAGGCGTACGCGCGCGACCTGTCCGAGCGCATCATTCCGCGGGGCGTGGAAACCGACGAGGTCGTCGGCATCGTGCTGCTGCTGCGCGACGTGCTAGCGCGTTCGTTGTTCGAGAAGTACCAGACGGAATTCGAGATGCTCAACCGGGTTCTGGACGCGTACGAACCGGCGGCCAACCGCATCGCCAACACCGTGGCGGTCAGCTTCGTGCAGGAGCGCGAGCGCATCATCCGCCAGCAGCAGGAGGCGATTCGCGAGCTGTCCACGCCGGTGCTGCAGGTGCGTGAACAGCTGCTGATTCTGCCGATCATCGGTGTGCTCGATTCCCAGCGCGCCCGCCAGGTCACCGAACAGCTGCTGAGAGCCATCCGCGCCAACCGCGCGAAGGTGGTGGTCATCGACATCACCGGTGTGCCGACCATCGACTCCACGGTGGCCAACCACCTCGTGCAGACGGTCGATGCGTCGGGGTTGATGGGCGCCAGCGTCATCATCACCGGCCTGTCCTCCGAGATCGCCCTGACGCTGGTGACGATCGGCCTGGACCTGTCGAAGATGAACGCCGTCGGCGACCTGCAGGGCGGCATCGAGGAAGCCGAGCGGCTGCTGGGCTATGAGGTCACCCGCACCGGCGAGCAGACCGGATAGAAAGAGGAACACGAGCGCCCCATGCCGGTACCGATCCTGAAACAGGGTGCGATCCTCATCGCCTCGGTGCAGGCCGCGCTCAGCGACTCCGACGCCGAGCGGCTGCGCTACGACCTCATGGAGCGGGTCAGCCGGTTCCGCGCGCAGGGCATCATCGTCGACGTCACCGCCATCGACGTGATGGACTCCTTCGCGGCCCGGTCGCTGCGGACCATCGCACACATGACGCGGCTGCGCGGCGCGGACACGGTGATCGTCGGCCTGCAGCCCGAGGTGGCCTTCGCGATGGTTCAGCTGGGCTTGGCGTTCGACGACATGAATACCGCGCTGGACCTCGAAGAGGGCCTGGCCCTGCTGAATCGCCAACTGGCGCAGCGGAAACCGGCGATCGGGCGCGACGGTGGAGACTGACATCGTCGTCGACATCGACAATCCTGACGACATCGTCGAAGCCCGCAAAGCCGGACATCAACTCGCACTCGACCTGGGATTCTCGCTCACCGACGTCACGATGATCGCCACGGCGATCTCCGAGATCGCGCGAAACATCACCAGCTACGCCGGTCGCGGCGTGGTCCGGGTCTTCGTCGCCGACCGGGAGGGCCGCAAAGCCCTGGTGGTGCGCGCGGAGGATCAGGGACCGGGCATCGCCGACATCGAGCGGGCGATGGAGGACGGGTATTCGACCGGGCGCGGACTCGGCATGGGCCTGCCCGGCTCGCGGCGGCTGATGGACAAGTTGTTCGTGGAATCCGCGCTCGGCCGGGGGACGGTCGTCGAGATGTGGAAATGGGTTCCGCCCCATGCGTGAGAACGGCCGCTTCGGGCCGATCGAGTGGGCGCGGGCGGGTCGTCCCCTGCCCAGTGAGTTCATCTCCGGGGATCGGGGCATCGCGGTCGACGTCGGCGGCGATGCCGCCCTGTTCGGCGTGGTCGACGGCCTCGGCCACGGTCCGGAGGCCGCGACAGCGGCGCTGCGGGCCGTCGACGCGGTCAAACGCTCCAGCGGTGAGCGGATCGAGGTCTTGATCCAGCTCTGTCACCGGGTGCTCGCTGGGACCCGAGGCGTCGCGATGACCCTGGCACGGGTCGACTTCGCGGCCAACACGCTGACGTGGACGGGCGTCGGCAATGTCACCGCCGACCTGGTGGCCAAGTCCCCCACGGGCGTCCAGGTGAGATCCAGTGCGCGGCTGTCCGCGGGCATCGTCGGCTACCGCATACCGGAAATCAGGCCCGCGCAGGTGATTTCGATGCGTCCGGGTGACCTGCTCGTGATGAGCACCGACGGAATCACCGAAGACTACCTGGACCACATCGACTTCGCCGCGCCCGCCGTCGCCATCGCGGAGGAGCTCCTCGGCAAGGACGCGAAGGAAACCGACGACGCCATGGTGCTGACCGCCCGGCACCGGGGAGCCTCGACATGAGCGACCACGACTTCCACGCCCAGTACGCCTCGGCGTTGCGCACGTATATGAAGGCGCGCGACGAGGACAGCCTGGCGGTCGCGTATGAGCTCGGGCGCCGGGCGTTGCAGGAAGAGGTCAGCCTGCTGGCCATCATCGAGCGCCACGTCGAGCTGATTCTCGAGCTGGCCAAGGACATCCAGATCGACGCACCGATCGCGCTGGAGTTCCTGCTGCAGATGCTGGTGCCGCTCGACATCGCCACTCGCGGCTTCCTGGACGGCACCAGGCGCTACGCGCGCGAGCGCGCCCGCGCCGAGGGGCTGGCCGACCGCGACAAATTCCGCACCGCGCTGGTCAATTCGTTGCAGGAGGGCTTCTTCGTCGCCGACCACGAAGGCTCCGTGGTCGAGATGAACAACGCCCTCATCGAGATCCTCGGCTATCCCGCCGAGGACCTGCCGTACCGGTGGCCGCACCCGTGGTTGGTCGACCAACAGGGCGCCACCCAACAGCAGGCGCTCGTGCGCAGCATCGGCAGCACTGCGTACGAGACGCCGATCCGCCACCACGACGGGCATCTGGTCTGGGTGACGGTGAGCATCAACGCGGTTCAGGGCAGCGGCAGCGACCAAGACGTCTTCGTGGGGACGATCCGGGACATCACCGCCGAGCGGGCCTTCGCCGCGCGGGAAAGCGCGGTCCTGCGTCTGGCGACGGCGGTGGCGGTGGCCAAGAGCGTGGACGAGCTGCTGTCCATCACGCTCGCCGAGTGCACCGCGGCGATCGACGTGCAACGGGTGATCGCGATCTCCTGGCCGGCCGCCGGGGGAGAACCCACCGTCCAGGTCGCCGGCGAACCGTCCGAGACCTCTTGGCGCAGCCTGGATCCGTGGCTGCGTCACACCTTCGAGGACGCGCGTCACCAGCTGCCGCTGACCGCCAAGACGATCGAGCGGCCCGACAACCCCGGCAAGGCACAGGGGTTGGTGGCGGTGCTCTCGGGGGCAGGCGACGTGGCCCTCTGGCTGGAGCTGCGCTCACCGCGCTGGGTCAGCGCCGAAGACCGGCTGCTGATCACGGTCCTCATCGGTCACCTCAGCCTGGCCATGCAACACGTCCGCCAGTTCGAGAGCGCCCGCGAGACGTCGCTGACGTTGCAGCGCGCCCTGCTGCCGACCATGGAACCGCCGCCCGGATTCGCCGTGCGCTACGAGCCCGCCGTCCCGCCGCTGGAAATCGGCGGCGACTGGTATGACGTGCTGCCGATCGGCGATCACCGCATCGGCATCGTCGTGGGTGACTGCGTGGGCCGTGGCCTCCCGGCGGCGGCGGTCATGGGGCAGCTCCGCAGCTCGGCGCGGGCGCTGTTGATCAACGGGGCCGAGCCCGCGCTGTTGCTCGAGCAGCTCGACTCGGCGGCGTCGCTCATCCCGAATGCGTACTGCACCACCGTCTTCCTGGCGATCCTGGACACCGAATCAGGGGTCCTGCAGTACAGCAACGCCGGTCACATGCCCGCCGTGCTCGTCGGCTCGGAGCCCGGCACGGCGACGATGCTGAGCGACGCCGCCTCGGTGCCCCTCGCGGTTCGTCGCTCGGAGCCCCGCCCGCAGGCCAGCCGGGTGCTGCCGCCCGGGTCGACCCTGATGCTGTTCACCGACGGGCTGGTCGAGCGCAAGCACGAGTCCATCGACGACGGGATCAATCGGGCGGCGGCGGTGCTGGCGAAGACGACGACGTTGCCGTTGGATTCCGTCGCCGATGCGGTGTTGCGTGAGTTGGCCCCCGCTTCGGGGTATGACGACGACGTGGCCATGGTGATCTACCGATACCAGCAGTCCCCGCTTCGTATCGAAAGTGAGGCCCGGGCAGACCAACTGGCCGGCATCCGGCACAGGTTGGCCGACTGGCTGCGCGCCGCGGGCCTGCCGGACGAACTGGCCGCCGACATCGTGTTGGTCACCAACGAGGCCTGCACCAATTGCGTCGAACACGCATACTCCGGGCACCCGCCCGGCGCGATGTCGCTCGATGTCGAACTCGCGGCGGGCGAGATCCGCGCCCGGGTCACCGACCAGGGCTCCTGGAAGGAACCGGCCGTCAACCCCGGCAACGGTGGGCGGGGCCTGCTGCTGATGAGGGCGCTCAGCAGCACGCTGGAGCTGGATCACGGCCCCGACGGAACGGCCGTCGACCTCACCTTTCGCCTGCCGGCCGAGGCCGGCTAGGGGTGGCGCCGCACCGTTTGTGGCCCCTGGATTGCGGGTAGTCGTGGGCGTGACCCGCGCATCAATCACGACCGAACCCGCCCTGCCGGCGGCACACGGGCCGTTATCGACCGCGGTTCGTCGCGCCCTGGCTGGGCCGCCGTCGCATGACCACCTGACGCGCATCGGCGCGTCGGTGCGCGATTCGGATCCCTACGGCCTGGACCTGCAGCTGGCACTGTGCATGTGCTACGAGCTGCACTACCGCGGCTTCGCGGGGGTGGATCCGGGCTGGGAGTGGAATCCGGCGCTGCTGGCCCTGCGCGCCGAACTGGAACGCGTCTTCTTGGCCGGTGTGCGCCGCGACGTCGGACCCATCGCGGACGACCGGACGGCGGCCACCGAAATGGACGCCATCTCCGTCGAACCGGCCGACGGCACCGGCCCGTCGTACTACTTGCGTGACACCGGAACCTGGCAGCAGATGCGCGAATACTTCGTGCACCGGTCGGTGTATCACCTCAAAGAGGGCGATCCCCACGCGTGGGCCATCCCGCGACTGATGGGTGTCGCCAAAGCGGCTTTCGTGGCAATCGAATTCGACGAATACGGCGCCGGGCGCGGCCCCCGGGTGCACCAGCAGCTTTTCGCCGACCTGATGGCGGCCGCCGGCCTCGACACGACGTACCTGGCCTACGCGGACGTTGTCACCGCCGAGGCGCTGGCCGCGGTGAACCTGATGTCGCTCTTCGGGCTGCACCGCGAGTTGCGTGGCGCCGCGATCGGGCACTTCGCGTCAACCGAGATCACCTCGCCGCCGGGGTCCCGGCGGATGGTGCAGGCCCTGCAGCGGATGGGGGCACCGTCGGCGTGCGTGGAGTTCTACGCCGAGCATGTCGAGGCCGACGCGGTGCACGAACACGTGGTGCGCATCGATGTCGTCGGGGATCTCGTCGCCCGGGAGCCCCAGCTCGATCGCGACATCGTGTTCGGGATCCGCGCGCACGCCGCCGTCGAAAACCGGTTGGCCGACGCCGTTATGGCGTCGTGGCAGCAGGGTCGGACGTCGTTGCGGGGGCCGCTGGACTAGCCGTCCGCCGGGACAGATTCCGGCATCGACGATGGCTGGTGTCGCACAACGGATAGTTGTCGCTGCGCCGGCAGGTGCAGATAGCCACCATAAACCGGTCGGATTCGACGACCTCCCCGTCGGGCATCTCGATGCGCACCGGACCGGCCACCAGCACCGGTCCGCCCGCAACCACCTGTACCCGGGTGCCGGTCACCGCTTGTCCGCCCGGATCACGATCAGCTCCTCTTCCCGGCGGCCGGGCGATATCAACCCGACGCTCTCGAGCCAGGCCGCCCGCGCCGTCATCACCGGGCCGAACGGTATCCATTTCGACGCAACGACTTTCGCGTCCATGCCGGCCCACTTCAGCGAGTCCAGCGATTGCTGGACACCGGCCAGGGCCGAATGCACCAAGAGCAGGGTTCCGCCGTCGCACAACAACTTCGGCGCCGCTTCGCACAGCGAGTCCAGCACCATCCGCCCGTCCGGACCGGCGTTCCACGCCCACGACGGCCCCGCGCTCACCGGGATCGCCGCCGTGTCGTCGTGCGGCGGTGCCGGCACGTACGGCGGGTTGGACACGACGACGTCGAACGGCGCGCAGTCCAGTGCGTCGCTCCATGTGCCGTGGCGGACGTCGACATCCACCCCGGCGGCGACGGCGTTACCGCGCGAACAGCCCACCGCTTGCGGACAAATGTCGAAGGCCGTGACGTCGGCGCCGCCCATTTCTGCGGCGGCGATCGCGACAAATCCGCTGCCCGTGCACAAGTCGAGAACGCGTCGGCCCCGAATGAGTCCGCTTTCTCCCATTACGCCCACCAACAATCGGGAATCATCTTGCGGCTGATAGACGTTCGAGGCAGCAGAAGCAACCGCTCCGGGATATGTTGTGGTCAACTTTGGCCTTTCGACGGATCGCCGCGGCGATCACCGCTTGGCCTGTGTAATGCCCGCAAACCGATGGGTTCAAACGGAGTGCGGAAAGGCCATTTCCGCTAACTCGCAGGCGCGTGGGCGAATTGCTGCACGATGGTCGCGCAAAACGCGGGGAGGTCCTTCGGTGAGCGGCTGGTGATCAGATTGCCGTCGACGACGACCTCCTCGTCCACCACGTTGGCCCCGGCGTTGCGAAGGTCGGTGCGGATCGACGGATACGACGTGAGCGTGCGGCCCTTTGCCGCACCGGCTTCCAGCAGCGTCCAGGGACCGTGACAAATCGCGGCGACCGGCTTTCCGGAGGCGGCGAAGTCGCGCACGAAGGCCACGGCGGAGCTGTCCATCCGCAGCTTGTCCGGGTTGACGGTGCCGCCGGGCAGCACCAGGCCGTCGAATTCGGAGACCGACGCGTCCGAGACCGCCCGGTCGACTTCGAAGGTTCCGGCCGGCTCCAGATCGTGGTTGCGGGCCTGGATTTCGCCGGTCTTCAGCGAAAGCAACTCGACTTGGGCGCCCGCCTCCTCGAGCGCCGAACGGGGCTGGTCGAGTTCTACCTTCTCGACGCCATCGGCGGCGAGAATCGCGACTTTCTTGCCCTGCAATTCATTTGCCATGGCTATTCCTCTTTCTTACTTTCGGTCAGCTCGGATTGAGGATGACTTTGGTGCAGCGGTCCTCTTTGTTCTTGAAAATCTCGTATCCGTACGGCGCCTGGTCAAGGGTCAGGTGGTGGCTGACGATGATGGTCGGGTCGATGTCGCCGTTGCGAATCCGGTCCAACAGCGGCCGCATGTAGCGGTGCACGTGACATTGGCCGGTCTTGATGGTGAGCGACCGGTTCATGACCGCCCCGATGGGAAACTTGTCCATCAGGCCGCCGTACACCCCGACGATCGAAATCGTGCCGCCGTTGCGGCAACTCATGGCCGCTTCCCGAATGGCGTGCGGCCGTTCGGTTTCCAGGCGCGCGGCTTGCTTGACACGATCGTAGGCGTCCACCGGGGTGGATCCGCTGCGTGCTTCCATGCCGGTGGCGTCGATGCAATGGTCGGGTCCCCGGCCGGCGGTGATGTCGCGAAGCTCCTCGAGCACCGACGTCTCGGCGAAGTTGACGGGGGTGGCGCCGATCTTCTGCGCCAGCTCGAGCCGGTACGGAACCCGGTCTATCGCAATGACTTTCGACGCCCCCAGCAGATAGGCGCTCATGATGGCGAACAGGCCGACCGGACCCGCACCCCACACGGCGACCACGTCACCGGGGGTGATGTCGCACATCTCGGCACCCATGTAACCGGTGGGCAGGATGTCCGACAGGAACAGGACCTGCTCGTCGGTCAGGTCGTCCTCGATCTTGAGTGGCCCGACATCGGCGAACGGCACCCGTGCGTATTCGGCCTGACCGCCGGCGAATCCGCCCAGCATGTGCGAGTACCCGAACAGGCCGGCCGGGGAGTGACCCATGAATTTCTCGGCGATGCCGGCGTTGGGATTGGAGTTCTCGCACAGCGAGTACAGGTCCCGCCGGCAGGCGTTGCACGCGCCGCACGCGATCGGGAACGGCACCACCACCCGATCACCGACGGCCAGGTTGTTGACCGCCTTGCCGACCTCGACCACCTCGCCCATGAATTCGTGCCCGAGCACGTCGCCGTGCTTGACGGTGGGGATGTAGCCGTCGTACAGGTGCAGATCCGAACCGCAGATCGCCGTCGAGGTGATGCGTACGATCGCGTCGCGGTCGTTGAGGATCTTGGGATCCGGGACAGACTCCACTTGCACGCTGTTGCGGCCCGCGTAGACGGTGGCCCTCATACGCTTGCTCCTTTGTTGGGTTGAGCGGGCTGCTGATGCAGCTGCCGGGCCGACGCCGTGCCCTCGGGGGACCCGTCCGTGAGCAGCACCTGGCCGGTCTCGAGGATCTGCTTGAATCGGCGCAGATCGTCGCTGACCTGTTGCTCGGGAGATTGGCCGAACAGGCTCGCCGCCGCCTTGCCGAACAGTCCGCCGGGGATGTGGTAGCCGATCCGGACGCGGACTTCGGTGCCGTCGCCGGTGACGGTGGGGGTGAACTCGACGCTGCCGCCGTTCTCGATCGGCGAGCCGGGCAGCGACTGCCAGGCGATCCGCCTGTTGGGGGTCTCCTCGGTGATCTGCGCGTCCCACTGCACCGACTGTCCGGCCGGGGCGTGGGCGACCCAGTGCGACTGGCCGTCAGTGGCGGGGGTGACCGACTTCAGGTGGTGCATGAAGCTGGGCAGGTTCTCCAGGTCGCGCCAGTACCCGTAGACCTCCTCGGGCGGGCGCCGCACCGTCACCGCGGCGCGCAGGGTCCGGTGCCGGGCCTTGTTGACGTGCCGGCCGCCGCCATTGACCGTGCGTAGGGCCGTGTACAGGTCGAGCCCCGCTATGCCGGTGAGCAGCACGGCGGAGATGGCACCCTGCCGTCGTCGCCCCGGGCCGCGCGCGGCCACCCCGGCTACCAGCAGCCCCATGTCCAAGACATCGCCGATCACCCGGGTCCACACCAGCTTGTCGGGACCGGCCAGCAGCGCCGCACCGTGGCCGCATTCCCGCGCGCCCAACGCGCGGATGACCCGCCGCGACCGGGCGGTGTCGTCGACACCCGCCACTGCAGCAACTTTTCCGGGGGCCACCAACTCGCTCAGGCCCAGTCCGAAGCTGGCGCCGCTGAGCGCCTTGACCAAGGCCGAGGTGGTGTTGGCGGATCGGTCACCCATTGTCAGCTCTCCTTGCCTTGCGGCGAACACGCATCGGGCAAAGTTGCTGGCGGACAGCCGCTTTGCGAATCAACAGGTTTTCGGCGCTGCTTGCGGTGTTCGCGCACCGCACCGGCCCGTACTCGGTGGACGCGCGATTGAGGCCGGATACCCGAGCGGATACCGCCCAAACGTGGGATCAGTTTGCTGCGCTGCGCAGTGCGGCAAGCAAAGGTTCGGCGGCTTCTTTGAGAAAGAGGTCCTGGGATTCCCCGCCGACCTGGACCAGCGCCACGTCGGTGAACCCGGCGTCCCAGTAGGGCCGGACGGCCTCGACGATCGCATCGAGGTCGGGGCCGCAGGGGATGGACTCGGCGACGTCTTCGGGACGCACGAACTGGGTCGCGCCGGCAAACCCCGCCGGCGTCGGCAGGTCGGCGTTGACCTTCCAGCCCCCGGCGAACCAGCGGAACTGGTCATGGGCGCGTTCGATCGCGGTGTCGCGGTCGGGGTCCCAGCACACCGGGATCTGGCCGACGACGCGGCCGCCGCCGGCGAGGTTGCCGGCCTGCCGCGCGGCGTGCCAGGCGTCGACCAGCTCCCCGTCCGGCTCGACCGCAACGAAGTGGTCGGCCAGCCGGCCGAATTTGTCGATGGCCTTGGCGCCACCCATCGCCACCGCGATGCCGACCGGGACCTCGGGCACGTCCCACAACCGTGCGGAGTCCACCTGGAAGTAGTCGCCGCTGAAGTTCACCAGCTGACCGCCGAACAGCTCGCGGATGATCTTGATCGCTTCGCGCAGCATGTCCTGCCGACGCTCGACGGTGGGCCAGCCACGGCCGACGATGTGCTCGTTGAGGTTCTCGCCGGTGCCGAGGCCGAGCGTGAACCGGCCATCGGACAGGATCTGCACGGTGGCGGCCTGCTGGGCCACGACGGCGGGGTGATAGCGCATCGTCGGGCACGTCACATACGTGTAGAGGTCCACCCGTTCGGTGGCGTGCGCCACCGCGCCCAGCACGGCCCAGGCGTTGGGCGCATGCCCCTGCGATGTCAGCCAGGGGGAGAAGTGGTCGCTGCACACCTCGAAGTCGAAACCGCGCTCCTCGGCGGAAAGAGCTTGGCGGACAAGGTCTTTGGCTCCACTCTGTTCGGTCATCAGGGTGTAACCAAAATGCGTCATGCTGCTATGGTTACCCCGGCCGGCCGGGCGCAAACCGCTGCGCCGGGGCGCCATCCTTCGCGAGCGTAACGGCACCGCGAAAAATGGGGCCCAGAATCGCGGTGACGTTACGCTCGCGACCCGGGGACCGTTCAGCCCGCGGTGGTGATCGAGTCCCCCGTGACGCCCGCCGCGCGGCGCGCCGCCAGCCGGCGCTTCTGCGGCTCGATCGTGTAGCGGGGGTGGCGCGCCGATTCCAGCCCCGCCTCGAACACGCCGAAGCGGGTCAGCGCGGACGCCGTCGCCAGCGCCAGGCCGGACACCGCCGCGACGGCGCGGTTGCGGCCCCCGAGCAGCGTGCCCAACCCGCCGCCGATCGCCAGCCGTTCGCTCCACCGCAGCATCCGGCCCGGGGCGCCGTGGTGCAGCGGTTCGGCGGCGACCGGGTCCATCCGGCGCTCCATCAGCCTCGTCGCCACCAGGTCACCGATCACGCCGAACACGGCCAGTGCGCGGGCCGGGCCGGCTTCGGCGACCGGGGTGGTGACCATCGCCAACCCCGACGCGGCCAGGCTCGCCGAGCTGACGAACACGAACGGCAGGTCCTCGCGGGCGGCGTTCCAGGTCGGCGTCGCCGTGTCGGAGAGCAGCACCGCGGTGTAGGCGGCCAGCGGCGGGGCGAGGAGCGCCGCCTCCAGGCCGGCCGGCCCCTCGACGGCGCGCAGCACCGGCCGCAGCGGACCGAGCGGTAGCCGCTCCCCCGTCATCCGATCGACCTCGGACGCGGCGGCCACCCCGATCCCGGCGCTGAAGGCGCTCAGGATCCACGAGCCGAGGTTCATCGGCGAGGTGAGCTTGAACGTGCGCAGCATGTGCAGGAACCGCTCGGGCCGGCCAAGGTCCTTCACCAGCGCGACGAGGCTCAACAGGACGGCCGCCAAGCCGGTGAGGCGGGCGTTGCGGCGCAGCCTGGCGCGGCCGGTGAGCTGCGCGCCGGCCGCCAGCAGGCCGGAGCCGCCCGCGACGCCGCCCAGGAACAGGTACGCGGCCACCTCGGACTCCCAGGGCGGCGGCTTGACCACCGGACGCCCGTAGTAGGAGCTGAATTCGGCTTCGGGCACCATCGGCGTCTCGCGGGAACCATCAAAACTCCTGCCGCCGCCCCGGCGGCCCCTGCGCTGCCGCTTGCGCCGACCGCCGACGGGCTCGGGCGGGCGCAGGCTGTCGTATTCCGAAGTGCTCATGGGCTTTTCACCGGCCTTTCCAGAAGGCCAGCGCCGCGGCGGCGAACATGCCCGCCGCGGCCACGCCGGCTCGTTTGAACATCTGGGGCAGGTCGGCCGTGCACACCCGCGGGTCCGGCGGCAGGCCGTAGACCTCGGGCTCGTCGAGCAGCAGGAAGATCGACCCGGTGCCACCCACGCCGTCGTGTTCGTTCGCCCCGTAGAGGCGGGCCTCCGTGAGCCCCTGGGCGCGCAGCGCGGCCACCCGTTCCCGCGCCGTGATGACCAGGTCGTCGTGGTCGCCGAACTTGATCGACGTCGTGGGACAGGTCTTGGCGCACGCCGGGATCTGGTCGTCGACCAGGCGGTCGTAGCACAGGGTGCACTTCTGGGCGACCCCGGTGACGAACTTCTCGGTCGGGCGGCCCGGCCGCCGCGCGGGCGTCGCATAGGTGCCGTCGCTGCGGCGCTCGACCACGCCGAACGGGCACCCGGCCACACAGGTGCCGCACCCGTTGCAGACGTCGTCCTGCACGACGACCGTGCCGAACTCGGTGCGGAACAACGCACCCGTCGGGCAGACGTCCAGGCAGCCGGCGTGCGTGCAGTGCTTGCACACGTCCGACGACATCAGCCAGCGGAACTCCGGGGTGTCGGGCGGGGTGAGGTCCGGCTCCGACGCGGCACCCGGCAGCGCCGGCATGCCCAAATCGGTGAGGGCGCGCCCGGATTCGCGCGCCTCCTCGATGCGGTCGCGGTCCTGCTCGATGAAGGCGACGTGCCGCCAGGTGCTGGCGCCCAGCGCGCCGGTGTTGTCATAGGACGAACCCAGCAGCTCCAGGTCGCCGTCGCGGGGGTTGCGGTTCCACTCCTTGCACGCGACCTCGCAGGCCTTGCAGCCGATGCAGATCGAGGTGTCGGTGAAGAAGCCCTTGCGCGGCTTGGGTTCTGCCCAGCCGGCGTCACTCGTCGGGTCGGTCGGTCCGCTCAGCTGACCCATCGGCTCCCCCTTCCCAGACGCCGTCGTCGATCCGCACGTTGCCGGTCTCGGTGGTGGCCCCCGAGCGGGACTGATACTCGGCGATCAGCCGCAGCAGATCCTCGCCCTGCGGCCGGCGCCCCGGCCGGATGTCACACGAGCCGGCCTTGGACTCCTGGATCTGCACGTTGGGGTCCAGCGTGATGCCCAGCAGATCGTTGGCCGCGTCCCCGCTCACGACGGCGTCACCGCCGACGCCCCAGTGATACGGCAGGCCGATCTGATGCACGGTGTGACCGTTGATCACCAGCGGCGCAACGCGTTTGGTGACCAGCACCCGCGCCTCGATCGCCGCGCGCGGCGATACGATGGTGGCCCACCCATACGGCTCGAGGCCGCGTTCGGCGGCCAGCTCCGGGGACACCTCGCAGAACATCTCCGGCTGCAGCTCCGAGAGGTAGGGCAGCCACCGGCTCATCCCGCCGGCGGTGTGATGCTCGGTGAGCCGGTAGGTGGTGAACACGTACGGATACACGTCCGCACCCGGCTCGCCTGCGCTGGGCGCGCTCAGATTGTCCTTGCGCGGGAAGGTGATTCGTCCCGGGTTGCGCTGCTGCGGGTACAACGCGTTGGCGACCGGGGACTCCTGCGGTTCGTAGTGCGTGGGCAGCGGGCCGTCGACCACACCCTTCGGCGCGAACAGCCACCCCTTGCCGTCGGCCTGCATGATGAACGGGTCGTCCCCGGCGAGCGCGTCGGGACCGCCGACGGCGGGATCGGGCCGGCTCCCCGGCGCCCGGTCGGCCACGAAGTCGGGCACGTCATACCCGACCCAGCGCCGCTGATCCGCGTCCCACCACACGTATTTCTTGCGTTCGCTCCACGGCTTGCCGTCCGGGTCGGCCGACGCGCGGTTGTAGAGGATTCTCCGGTCGGCGGGCCACGCCCAGCCCCACTCGTGCTGGCTCGGCGAGTCACCGCCGTGCGGCACGCGGCGGGCGGCCTGGTTGGTGGCGTTCGCGTAGACGCCCGTGTAGATCCAGCACCCCGCGGCGGTCGACCCGTCGGCGCGCAACTCGGTGTACGACGACAGCGGCGCGCGGTCGGCGGTGTGATACCCGTTGATCTCGGCCAATACGGCTTCGCCGTCGGGCTCGCCGTGCTCGTCGGTCGGGTAGTCCCACGTCAGGTCCAGCAGGGGCCGGTCGCGCTCGTCGGTCGACCCGGCCAACCGCTGCCTGATCCGCTTGCCGAGTTCGAAGAAGAACTGCAACTCGCTCTGACACTGGCCCGGCGGCTCGACGGCCTTGTGGCGCCACTGCACCAGGCGCTGGGTCTGGGTGAACGATCCGGCCTTCTCCACGTGCGTGGCGGCGGGCAGGAAGAACACCTCGGTCTCGATATCCTCCGTTTTCAGTTCGCCCGAAGCGATTTCGGGCCCGTCCTTCCACCAGGTGGCCGACTCGATGAGGTTGAGGTCGCGCACCACCAGCCACTTGAGGTGGGACATGCCCATCCGCTGCATCCGGCCGTGCGCCGACCCGACCGCGGGGTTCTGGCCGAGCAGGAAGTAGCCCTCCACCTCGTCGGCCAGCATGCCCATCACGGTCTGATAGGTGCCGTGCGGCCCGGACAGCCGCGGCAGGTAGTCGTAGGCCCAGTCGTTGTCCTTGGTGGCCGCCTCCCCCCACCACGCCTTGAGCAGGCTGATCGCATAGGTGTCGGAGTTGGCCCAGAACCCCTTCTGCTTCTTCGATCCCACCACGTCGAGATAGTCGGCCAGGGTGTCGTGCATGCCGGCCTTGGGCATGGGCAGGTAGCCGGGCAGCAGGTTGAACAGCGTCGGGATGTCCGTGGAGCCCTGGATGGTGGCGTGGCCGCGCAGCGCCATGATGCCGCTGCCCGGCCGGCCCACGTTGCCCAGCAGGAGCTGCAGAATGGTTGCGGTGCGGATGAATTGGGCGCCGAGGGTGTGCTGCGTCCACCCGACGGCGTAGGCGAAGCAGGTGGTGCGCTCGCGCCCGGAGTTCTCGACGATGGAGCGGGCGAGGTAGTCGAAATCCGCGCGGCTGATGCCACAGACGTCGGTGACCACCTCCGGGGTGTAGCGGGCGTAGTGGCGCTTGAGGATCTGGAAGACGGTGCGCGGGTGCTGCAGGGTTTCGTCCCGCTTCACCTTGGCGTGCGCGAGCGGCGGGCCGCCGCTGCCGTGCTCGTCGCCCGCCGCGCTCGGTGACGCGGTGGCACCGTGCGTGTGGTCGCCGCCGGCGGACTCGATCTGGCCGTTCCCTTCCTGCTCGTACGCCCACGTCGACGTGTCGTACTGCCCGGTCTCGGGGTCGAAGCCGGAGAACAGCCCATTGAGATCCTCGGTGTCCCTGAACTTTTCGTTGATCAACGTGGCGGCGTTGGTGTAGGCGACGACGTATTCCTTAAACCACAGGTCGTTGGCGAGCACGTGGTTGATCAAGGCGCCGAGCAGCACCACGTCCGAACCGGCCCGGATCGGGATGTGTTTGTCCGACACCGCCGACGTGCGGGTGAAGCGCGGGTCCACATGGATCACCCGAGCGCCGCGGGCCCGGGCCTCTTCGACCCACTGGAAACCCACCGGGTGGCACTCGGCCATGTTGGAGCCCTGGATGACGATGCAATCGGCGTTCGCCATGTCCTGCAGTGTTTGGGTGGCGCCGCCGCGCCCGAAGGAGGCTCCCAGACCGGGAACCGTGGCGGAGTGTCAAATGCGAGCTTGGTTCTCGATCTGAATGGCGCCCGCGGCGGTGAAGAGCTTCTTGATGAGGTAGTTCTCTTCGTTGTCCAGCGTCGCCCCGCCCAGCGCGGCGATGCCCATGGTGCGGCGCAACAGGTTGCCCTTCTTGTCGATGTCCTGCCAGGTGTGGCGGCGGGACTCGACGAACCGGTCGGCGATCATGTCGATCGCGGTGTCCAGCTCGAGGGGCTGCCATTCAGTCGCCCGGGGGGCGCGGTAGAGCACCTGCAGCTGCCGGCCGGGCGAGTTCACCAGCTGTTCACTGGCAGCACCCTTGGGGCACAGGCGGCCTCGCGAGATCGGCGAGTCCGGGTCGCCCTCGATCTGGACCACCCGTTCGTCCTTGACGTAGACCCGCTGCCCGCAACCGACCGCGCAATAGGGGCAGATGCTCTGCACCACGCGGTCGGCCGTCGTCGTGCGCGGCGTGACGGCGCGGGTGCGCTTCGAGGTCACGGCCGAGCCGCGGCCGAGCTTGTCGCCCGAACGCAGCTGACGTACGACGGGCCACTCGAGGAAAAGCTTCCGCATGTCTTTTTTCGGGGCCATGACCACCACCCTAGTGCGCGGCCCCGAAACCCCGCTCGGTTCACCGCACCACGATCGTGTGCTCGCCACGCGGCACCAGCTCACCGATCACCGGGGCGCCCGGTACCTCACCGGCGACCAGCAGGCCGCCCGAGGTCTGCGCGTCGGCGAGCAACAGGGCGTCGGACTCCCTGACCGCGGACAGGTCGACGTGCGGGGCCACCCAGTCGAGGTTGCGGCGCGTGCCCCCGCTGACGTAGCCGGCCGCCAGCGCCTCCCGGGCCCCCTCCAGGTAGGGCACCGCCGCCGCGTCGACGATCGCCGTGACGCCGCTGGCCCGCGCCAGCTTGTGCAGATGACCGAGCAGCCCGAAACCGGTGATGTCGGTTGCGCATTCGGCGCCGGCGGCCAGCGCGGCGGCGGCCGCCTCGGCGTTGAGGGTGGTCATCACCCGGACCGCCTGCTCGAAGCGCTCCCCGGTGGCCTTGTGCCTGCTGTTGAGCACCCCGACGCCGAGCGGTTTGGTCAGCGACAGCGGCAGGCCGGGCTTGCCGGAGTCGTTGCGCAGCAACCGGTTCGGGTCCGCGATCCCGGTGACCGCCAGCCCGTATTTGGGTTCCGGGTCGTCGACGCTGTGCCCGCCGGCGAGGTGGCAGCCGGCCAGGCCGCAGACGTCCAGCCCGCCCCGCAGCGTCTCGGCCGCCAGCTCGAACGGCAGCACGTCGCGCGGCCAGCCCAGCAGGTTCACCGCCACCACCGGACGACCGCCCATCGCGTAGACGTCGGACAGCGCGTTGGTGGCCGCGATGCGGCCCCAGTCGTACGCGTCGTCGACCACCGGGGTGAAGAAGTCCGTCGTCGCGATCAGCGCCGTGCCGTCGGCGATCTGCACCGCGGCCGCGTCGTCGCCGTGTTCCAGCCCGACCAGCAGCTCGCCGACCGGGTCGCGCGGCGCGCTCACCCCCAGCCCGCGGACCACCTCCTCGAGCTCACCGGGCGGGATCTTGCATGCACACCCGCCGCCGTGGGCGTACTGAGTCAGTCGATAGGCCACGCGTCCATACTTGTCCCTATGGTCCGAGGAGGCGTGTCCGGTCTGGTGACCGGCGCGGTCTTCAAAACCGTCGAACGGCAGACGCTGCCGCTGGCGGGTTCGATTCCCGTCCGCCTCCGCCATACCCTCTCGAGCCCGACATGACCGACCCGCGCCGGCGGGTGCCGGGAACCGACACGCTGCTCGCCGATCCGCGCCTGGTCGAGGCCCAGCGGGTGCTGGGGCGCGCGCTGGTGAAGTCGGTGATCGCCGACGCGCAGCGGCGGGCCCGCGCCGGGGAGATCGAGCCCGAGCGCGTCGCCGAGCACGCCCTCGACGCGCTGCCCAGCACCGCGTCCAGCCTGCGGCCCGTGATCAACGCCACCGGCGTGATCGTGCACACCAACCTGGGGCGCGCGCCGCTGTCGCGGGCCGCCGTCGACGCGGTGCTCGCCGCCGCCGGCACCACCGACGTCGAGCTGGACCTGGCGACCGGCCGCCGCGGCCGTCGCGGCCGGGGCGCGCTGGCGGCGCTGGCCCGCGCGGTGCCCCTCGCGGGTGGGGTGCACGTCGTCAACAACAACGCGGCCGCGCTGCTGCTGACGGCCTTGACGCTCGCTGGGGGCTTGTCGGGGGGCAAGGAGATCGTGCTCAGCCGTGGCGAGCTGGTCGAGATCGGCGACGGGTTCCGCATCCCCGAGTTGCTGGCCTCCACCGGATCGCGGCTGCGCGAGGTCGGCACCACCAACCGCACCAGCCTGCGTGACTACGCCGAGGCGATCGGGCCGCAGACCGGTTTCGTCCTGAAGGTCCACCCGTCCAACTTCCACGTCACCGGGTTCACCTCGGCGGTCGGCGTCGCGGAGCTGGCGAAACTCGGTGTGCCCCTGGTGGTCGACATCGGCTCCGGGATGCTGGCCCCGCACCCCCTGCTGCCCGACGAGCCCGACGCCACGACGGCCCTGCGCGACGGCGCCGACCTGGTCACCGCGAGCGGCGACAAACTGCTCGGCGGCCCCCAGGCCGGCCTGCTGCTGGGCGACGCCGGGCTCATCGAACGGCTGCGCCGCCACCCCGCCGCGCGCGCCCTGCGGGTGGACAAGCTCACCCTGGCCGCGCTGGAAGCGACGCTGACGGGCCCGCCGACGCCGGTGGCCGAGGCGCTGGTCGCCGACGTGGCGCGGCTGCGGGCCCGCGCGGAGTCGCTCGCGGCCGCGTTGCCGGGCGCGCAGGCGGTGGATTGCGTCGCGGCCGTCGGCGGGGGCGGGGCGCCGGACGTCCGGCTACCCAGCGCCGCCGTGAGCCTGCCGGAGCCCTACGCCGCCGCGCTGCGCGCCGCCAGCCCGCCGGTCGTCGGCCGCCTCGAGGCCGGTCGGTGCCTGCTCGACCTGCGCACGGTGGCGCCCGAGGACGACGCGCTGCTGGCGGCGGCGGTGCTCGCATGTTCGTCATAGCCACCGCCGGGCACGTCGACCACGGCAAATCCACCCTGCTGCACCGGCTCACCGGCATGTGGCCGGACCGGCTGGCCGAGGAGCGGCGCCGGGGCCTGACCATCGACCTCGGTTTCGCGTGGACCGAGTTCGGCGGCCGCCAGCTGGCGTTCGTCGACGTGCCGGGGCACGAGCGGTTCGTGGCCAACATGCTGGCGGGGGTGGGGACCGTCCCCGCGGTGTTGTTCGTCGTCGCCGCGACCGAGGGCTGGATGCCGCAGTCCGACGAACACCTGGCGGCGCTGGATGCGCTCGGGGTCCGGCACGGGCTGGTGGTGATCAGCAAGGCCGACCTCGCCGATCCCGGCCCGGCCATCGAGCAGGCGCGGGAACGGTTCGCCGCCACCTCGCTGGCCGGGGTTCCCGTCGCGATCGGGACCGATCTGGAGCGGGTGCGCGCGGAGCTGCTGGCGCTCACCGACCGGCTGCCGGCTCCGGACCCGGACGCCGACGTGCGGCTGTGGGTCGACCGGAGCTTCACCGTCCGGGGTGCGGGCACCGTGGTGACCGGGACGCTGGCGGCCGGGACGATCCGGGTGGGCGACGAACTGGAACACGCCGGCCGGCGCGTCACGGTGCGCGGGCTGCAATCGCTGGGCCGCGACCAGCCGTCGGTTGGCCCGGTGGCGCGCGTCGCGCTGAACCTGCGGGGGGTCGACCGTCAGCACATCGGCCGCGGCGACACCGTTCGGGCACCGGGCGTGTGGCTGGACACGGCGGAGATCGACGTCGCCCTGCGGTCGGCGGACGCGCTGCATCGCCAGCTGGTGTTGCATGTCGGGTCCGCGGCCGTGCCGGTGCAGGTGCGCCCGCTCGGCGAGGCGGCGGCCCGGCTGCGGCTGGCGCGGTCGCTGCCGCTGCGGGTCGGCGACGTGGGACTGCTGCGCGACCCCGGCGAGCACCGGATCGCGGCGGGCGTCGAGGTGCTCGACGTCCGGCCGCCGGCGCTGCGCCGACGCGGCGCCGCCCGAGATCGGGCCGCCGAGCTCGCGACCGGGCGGGTCCGCCCGCCCGACTGCGCCCGGGCCGCCCACCTGCGGGCGATGGGCCTGCCGCTCGCCGGGCTGCGGGTGGGCGACTGGGTGGTGGACCCGCAGTGGTGGGCCGGGCGGCGCGAGCGGGCGACCGCGGCGGTGCGGTTGTGGGCGGACGACCACGACGTCGCGGCCGGGATGACGCTGGAGACGCTGCGGCAGCGGGCCGGGCTGCCCGCCGCCGAGCTGTTGCCGAAGCTGCTCGAGGGCACCGGCCTTCAGGTGGCCGACGGGCTGGTCCGTGCGCCGGGCGCGGGCCTGCCGGCCCGCGTCGACAAGGCGGTCCGCGCCATCGAGGAGTGGCTGGCCGCCGAGCCGTTCCGGGCGCCGGAGGCCGACGAACTGGCCGAGCTCAAGCTGGGTTCCCGGGAGCTGGCGGCGGCGGTGCGCGCCGGGCGGCTGACCCGGATCGCCGACGGCGTCGTCCTGGGATCCGGCGCGCTGGACCGGGCGGCCGGCGTCCTCGCGGCGCTGCCGCAGCCGTTCACGGTCAGCGACGCGCGCCGGGCGCTGGGCACCACCCGGCGGGTCGCGGTCCCGCTGCTGGAGCAGCTCGACGCCCGGCGCGTGACCAGGCGGGCCCCGGACGGCACCCGGGTGGTGCTTGCTACAACCGCTCCTTGACCGCCGCCGACAGCCGGGCCCCGTCGGCCTTGCCGGCCGCGATCGCGGTGGCCGCCTTCATCACCATCCCCATCTGCTTCATGCTCGGGCGCTCGCCGATCTCCTCTGCGACCTGGGCGATCGCGGTGTCGGCGACGTCGGCCAGTTCGGCCTCGGTGAGCGGCGTCGGCAAATACTCGTCGATGATGCGCGCCTCGGCGTGCTCGGTGGCGGCCAGCTCCCCGCGGCCGTTCTGCGTGTAGATCTCCGCCGACTCGGCACGCTTGCGGGACTCCCGGGCCAGCACCTTGATCACCTCGTCGTCGGAGAGGTCTTTGGCCTGCTTGCCGGACACCTCCTCGGTTTGGATCGCGGCGAGCAGGAGGCGCAGGGTCGCCGTGCGCAGCTTGTCCTTGCTCTTCATCGCATCGGTCAGGTCGGCCCGCAGCCGGGATTTGAGTTCCGCCATGCCAGGAACGCTACGCGCCGACGGTCTGGCCATGATTGAGAAATGCCCGGACCACCGACAGGATGGAGCCCATGACGAACGACGGGCCCGCTCGCAGACGCCGCGGAACACGTTGAGCGCGCCGCCGCCTGGCTATCCGGTTGGCCGGCCACCGGGCTACGGCCCGCCACCCGGCTACGGCCCACCACCGGGATACGGACCCCCACCCGGCTACGGCCCACCCCCGGGATACGGCCCACCGGGCTACGGGCCCCCACCGGGCTACGGTCCCCCGCCGGGGTATGGACCTCCGCCGGGGTATGGCCCCCCACCGGGGTACGGACCCCCGCCGCCGTGGCAATCCGGCCTCCCACAACTGATTCCGGGGGCGGTCAAACCCGGCATCATCCCGTTGCGGCCGCTCACCCTGGGCGACATCTTCAACGGCGCGGTCGGCTACGTCCGGGCCAATCCGAAGGCCACCCTGGGGTTGACGACCGTGGTGGTGGTGGTCATCCAGATCGTCACGAAACTGGCCGTCTACGGGCCGTTGGCGGCCTACGGCAGGCTGAGCACCGACCACGCCAAGGAGCTGACCAGCGGGGTCATCGGCGCCTGGTTGACGTCGATGGGCGCCGGTGTCCTGGTCGCCTGGCTGGGCGGCATGCTGCTGTCCGGGATGCTCACCGTCATCGTCGGGCGGGCGGTGTTCGGCTCGCCGATCACCATCGGCGAGACGTGGGCCAGGATCCGGGGGCGCCTGGTTCCGCTATTCGGCCTCGCCCTGCTGGAAGGAGCCGCCCTGGCCGTCGTCGCCGGACTGGTGATCGTGATCATCGCGGTGCTGGCGGCCATCGGGAACGGCGCGGCGGCGGTCATCCTTGGCATGCCGCTGGTGCTGGCCGTGATCGCGTTGCTGGTGTACCTGTACACGGTCGTGCTGTTTGCGCCCGTGCTGATCGTGCTGGAGCGGCTGCCCGTCCTGGACGCCATCACCCGATCGTTCGCCTTGGTGCGCAACGGCTTCTGGCGGGTGCTGGGCATCCGGCTGCTGTCGCTGCTGGTGACCTCCGTTGTCGCGGGCGCGGTCTCGGTTCCGTTCGAGATCGCCAGCAGGTTCTTCCTGGTCAGCACGTCCACCGCGGCCTTCCTGGTCGGCACCGCGGTCGCGTCGGTGGGCGCCGCGATCGGCGAGATCATCACCGCGCCGTTCAACGCCGGGGTGATCGCGCTGCTCTACACCGATCGCCGGATGCGCGCCGAGGCATTCGATCTGGTGCTGCAGACCGGCGCCGCGGGCGGGCAGTACGCGGCCGAGTCCACCGATAACCTGTGGCTGACGCGACCGGTCTGAGGACGAGCTGACCGTGCCCTCCATCGACATCGACCGCGATGCCGCACACCAGGCCGCCCAGGACGAGCTCAACAAACCGATCTACTCCAAGGGCTCGGCCACCGAGCAGATCGCCGAATGGCTCAACGAGACCCTTTACCGGCTGCTGCAGAAGACGGCCTCGCTGCCCGGCGGATGGCTCACGGCGACGGTGCTTTTCGTCATGCTCGGGATCGCGCTGGCGGCCGCCATCCACCTCGCGCGGCGCACCATGCGCACCAATCGCGGCGGCGACTATCAGCTGTTCGAAGCCGCGCAGCTCACCGCCGCCCAGCACCGTGTGACCGCCGAAAGTTACGCGGCGCAAGGGGACTGGGCCGCGGCGATTCGGCACCGGCTGCGTGCGGTCGCCCGCCAGCTGGAGGAGACCGGGGTGCTGAACCCGGCGCCCGGCCGCACCGCCAACGAGCTGGCCTCCGACGCGGGCACCGCTTTGCCCCATCTCGCCGGCGAACTTTCGCAGGCCGCAACGGCTTTCAACGACGTTACCTATGGCGAGCAACCGGGGACACCGAGCGCATACCGGATGATCGCCGACCTTGACGACCACCTGCGGTCCCGCTCGGCGGCCGTCGCCGCAGGGCCGGGGCAATCCGCCCCGTCCGACGCGTGGGCCAAGGTGCGGTGATGGCGACCGTCGGGCGCCCTCAACCCGCGACGCCGATACGGCGCTCACGGTCCTGGCGCTGGGTGATCCTCATCCTGCTCGTGCTCGTCGTGGTCGCCGGGGTCGATGCCTACCTGACCGCGCCACGGCCGGGCGCGCGCATGGATCCGGCCTCGACGGGCCCCGACGGCGCCCACGCGCTGGTGGCGCTGCTGCGCGGGGGTGGCGTCGACGTCGTGGTCGCCGACAGCATCGCCGGCGTCGAGCGGGCGGCGCGCCCCGACGCGCTGATCCTGGTGGCGCAGAGCCAATACCTGACCGAGCCGCTGCTGGACCGGCTTTCGAAGGCGCCGGGCGACCTGCTGCTGGTGGAACCGACGGCGCGCACCCGCGAGGCGCTGATGCCGGGCGTGCGGGTCTCGGCGGCGGCCGACGCCTTCGACACCGATCCGGATTGCACTCTGCGCGAGGCGACGCGGGCCGGGCCGGTGCGGTTCGGGCCCAGCGACGCCTATCGCGCTACCGACGGACGGCCCATGACCCGCTGCTACGGCGGGGCGCTGATCCGCTTCCGTGAGGGCGGGCGGACCGTCACGGTGGTCGGCAGCACCGACTTCTTGACCAACGACGCCCTGCTGCAGGCGGGCAACGCCGCCCTGGCGATGAACCTTGCGGGTG